>JBMDXI010000042.1:0-15534 GCA_048595075.1 Alphaproteobacteria bacterium | reverse complement strand
AGCCGTTGAGAGATTCTTTGCCCACATCAAAGAAAACAAACGTTTAGCTCTGCGCTTTGATAAACTCGACATTACTTTCTTCTCTTTCTTCGCCCTTGCTTCCATGAAAGTTCTTAACCTACTTTGTTAACAGTGCCATATGTACATACAGCATCAGGTCAAAATATTCCAGAAAAGTACCTATCTGCAATAAACCAATTGCTTCTCGTTGATCTTTTCGGAGACTTGAAAATAAAGACATCTCTCACCCCTAAAATAAAACCTAAAAAATTCTATCATGGAAATTTTTTATCCTCAAGGAGTTATTTTGATGATGTAATAAGTATAAAGAAGTGTTCTATTGCCCAGAACCTTCCCCAAAATTTTGAGGGAGGGGTAGGAGAAAGCAAAGGGGAGGAAAGGAGAGGGGAGTTAGAAGAAGTGAAAAAGGTATTTTTTAAAAAAAAGGGGAAAGTTTTTTGAGGATAATAGTGTAAGCTCAATGTTAGAAAAAACATTAGCAACAAGGAGCTTACAGAAACATGTTATACCACTTAGCCCATAAAATACGAGCACAAATTACACAATTTTCGGGGAAACTTTCATTCTATTGCCCCCTTGACGCTCAAAACAAAACATGTAAAACTTAAAAGAAAAAAAGCAGGGAGAACTCTATGACACGTACTGAGCTGATTGAGCTTATGCATAAAAAAATGCCCGACAAATCGCGCAAAGAAATAGAAAAAGCTGTGGGGTGTATTTTCGAAGAGATTCTTCATGCGTTGGAAGGTAACCGGCGGGTGGAAATTAGAAAATTTGGATCTTTTGCAGTAAAGAAACGCCGTGAACGCCAAGGAATTGATCCTCGCAATGGAAATCCTATCAGTTTGCAAAACCGTTTTACGCCTTTCTTCAAGGCAGGGGGAGCTTTAACAAAGTTTATTAATTCTTCTAAAAAGCCCTAGACATAGAGGGTACAGGTTTACCAATCATCTTCTTTTCTTTAATGCTTGTATTTTTAGAAAAATATGGCATTCTATAGCTGGAAATTTATAAAATGATGACGTCGATATTCATCGCTGATGTGCGTCAGTACATGTTCGCTCCGAATTTCTCGTACTCATTTTAAACTTTCTCAGCTATAACTTTTAGAAATGCAGCAAGCATCTGTTGCTCTTCTAAAACACTATAAATACAACAACTTTTAGAAAACCAATGCATGATATAAAATATATCCGAGAGCACCCTGACGCGTTTGATCAGGCTTTAAGTCGCCGCGCATTAGATCCCATGGCGGAGGTTATTCTCAGCTTAGACGCCGAACATCGCACCACTCTTACTGAGTTACAAACCCTCCAAGCTCGTAAAAATGAAATTGCTACCCAGATGGCCGAAGCCCGCAAGACTGGGGCGCCTATTGATTCTCTTTTGTCGGAAGGAACAATGATTAAGGAATTTCTGCCCGTTCTTGAAGCGAAAGAAAAAGAAATTTACGCGCGTATCCATCATTACTTAACGACTCTCCCTAATCTGCCAGCAGCAGATGTCCCCACTGGCCAAGATGAGTCAGGCAATGTACAGGTTTCTCAGTTTATGGAGCCACCTTCTTTCTCTTTTAAACCAAAACAACATTTTGAACTGGGTGAAGAGCTTGGACTCATGGATTTTCAGCAAGCTGCCCATATGGCAGGCAGTCGATTTGTTATTTTAAAGGGCGAACTGGCCTTACTAGAGCGCGCCCTCGCCCAATTGATGGTTGACCTTCATACTCAGCAGGCAGGATATACGCTGACGTCCCCTCCTCTTTTGGTAAATGATCAGAGCATGTTTGGGGTAGGCCAACTCCCCAAATTTGCGGAAGATGCCTTTCATACAACAACGAAGCATTGGTTAATTCCAACGTCAGAAGTTCCTTTAACCTGCCTAGCTGCCAATCAAATTTTAGATGCAGAAACACTGCCCCAACGCTACACAGCCCATACGCCTTGTTTTAGGTCAGAAGCTGGTGCTGCAGGGCGTGACACCCGCGGCATGATTCGTCAGCATCAATTCTATAAGGTAGAACTCGTTAGTTTTTCAACGCCCGAAGATTCGGCA
Source organism: Alphaproteobacteria bacterium (assembly GCA_048595075.1). GTDB lineage: Bacteria > Pseudomonadota > Alphaproteobacteria > UBA7879 > UBA5542 > JBAWWO01. The sequence continues at coordinate 13,458 of JBMDXI010000042.1, read as the reverse complement.
ACAGAACACGAACACATGCGCCAAGCTGCTGAAGAAGTACTTAAACGGTTAAAATTACCTTATCGTGTCATGCTGTTATGTACAGGGGACATGGGATTTTCATCCCAAAAAACCTATGACTTAGAAGTTTGGTTACCCGGACAAAACGCTTACCGCGAAATTTCTAGCTGCTCTAATTGTGGAGATTTTCAAGCTAGACGCATGAATGGACGTTATAAAATTAGAGGGAGTACTATAAAGCCTAAGTTTATTCATACCTTGAATGGATCTGGCTTAGCTGTAGGCCGCACATTGGTGGCGGTCCTCGAAAACTACCAACAAGCTGATGGGTCGATCGTGATCCCTGATGCTTTGTTGCCTTATATGAATGGTTTAAAGGTGATAGAAAAACATGACAACATCTCATAATTTAAGAGTTCTTATCTCCAATGATGATGGAATTCACGCCCCTGGCATTAAGGTTCTTGAAGAAATTGCCCGTACGTTCAGTACAGACGTGTGGGTTGTGGCCCCTGCTCAAGAACAAAGTGGAGCAGCCCATTCTTTAACCCTCCACTATCCCTTACGACCGAAAGAATTAGGGCCGCAACGATTTTCTGTGGATGGAACCCCCACGGATTGCGTGCTGATGGCTGTTAAAGAGCTGATTCCTGGCAAAAAACCTGATCTTGTTTTATCAGGCGTCAACAATGCGGCAAACTTAGCAGATGATGTCACGTACTCAGGCACAGTCGCGGCCGCCATGGAAGGAACACTTTTGGGCATTCCCTCCATTGCCTTTAGTCAATGCGTAGAGTTGGGTTCTCCCATTTATTGGGAATCGGCTCTCGAATTTCTTCCAAAAATTATTCAGCGCCTTTTAGAGCAAAAGTGGCCTAAAGAAGTGTTGATGAATATTAATATTCCTAACCTAAAGCCTGACGCCATAAAAGGCATTGCCATCACACAGCAAGGCTTAAGGCCAGACTATAAAACCCTTTTAAAGTCTATTGATCCGCGGGGGCAACCTTATTATTGGGTAGGCCCCATGGCAAAACAAGCCAGTGCAGGCAAAGAGACTGATTTAGAAGCTATTCATCAGGGTAAAATTTCTATTACCCCCCTCCATTTAAATCTTACCCATTATGAAACATGGGGTATCTTAAAAAACGCAATGGAATAAGAATGCTTTTAGGGCCCAATCAACTTAAAGTCAGACGAAAAATGAAGAACGAACGTTTAGGGATATCCCCTAGCGATGAATTTTGATGTACTCACTTTATAAGAGAGTAGCCATATATGAATGGTTGGCTATTTTAATTCTGGTGTCAGGGTGTACAAAAAAACGACCAATTCCTCATGTAGTTAACGTGACAGTGCATAAAATTGATCAATCCCCCATTCAACTTCCTGAACGGATTTTATACACCTCAAAAGGGAAATCCTTTGTAAAAAAACCTTCTATATGGAATCGCCGCACCTTATCATTTAGCGAAGGAATGCCCCAAACTTATATTGTCAAAAAAGGGGATAATTTATATAATATCTCTAAAGCAAACTACGTGCCCCTGGCTGCAATTATAGGGCACAATAATGTGTCAAAACCTTATCGTATTTACCCCGGACAACCTTTAACATTGTTAAGCCCCAAAGTTCACCTGGTAGCTGAAGAAGATGATATTTATAAGATCGCTACCCTGCATAAGGTCAGTGTGAGCACTCTTGTCGCAACGAATAAGTTAAAAGACCCCCATCATCTTAAAAAAGGACAGCCTCTTATTCTCCCCGCATCCCCTGCCCCTGAACAAAAAATCGTCCCTCTGAAAATGCAAACAGTTTCTAACTACATTCGTCCGCAAACAACACCTTCCCATTTTTTAAGACCTATTGAGGGAAAAGTTATCTCTTCTTATGGCCCCCAGGGAAAGGGGCTTTACAATGACGGCGTGAATATTGAAGCCCCCTTAGGCGCCCCTGTTCATACAGCGGAGGAAGGCACAGTAGTTTATACAGGAAAAGGAATGCGAAGTTATGGAAATTTGGTTTTAGTGCGTCATGGGGGAGGTTGGTTAACAGCTTATGCCCACTTGCAAGACATTCATGTCACTAAAGGGCAACTCTTGAAAAAAGGCCAAGTCTTAGCCACGGTTGGAAAAACAGGCGTTAAAACACCCCAATTACATTTTGAATTGCGCAACGGAACTAAGCCTGTTGATCCTATGTTGCATTTGGGGTAGCTATAGTTGGAAACTTATAAAAGGGGATTACATCAAAATCAGAAAGAATACGTTTTAACGAGAAAATTACCACCAACCACCAGATAAGCGGCTTTCAAAGAAGTCTATTCCTCACCCCTTTTCACGCGAAAGAAAGATTGGTGGGCCCGGCAGGACTCGAACCTGCGACAGCACCGTTATGAGCGGTGAGTTCTAACCAACTGAACTACAGGCCCTTTGTAAAAAAATGCTTTTATAAAATGACCTAACAAACCCCTGCGGTTTTGTCAACCCCGTATTCAAAGCATTCTCTTCCTTAAAAAGGGGGTGCTTACTTTTTAGGCAAGCCGAACAACTGTCCAAGGGCAGCGTTTTGTTGCACCTTCTTAAACCCTTTTTATGCGCATACTTATCCACACTTTTTGTGGAAAAAAATTTATAAAAAATTATGTAGAAAAATCAGGTTATAACTTAAAAATAATTTTTTTACTTCATATAAAACATGGGCTTAAAAACATGTCTTTCCAATGGACTGAAGTTAGTGCATTTTTACTTCTGAGGGCTCTCTAAAAAATATGATAGGGTAAAGATAGTACAAACCTAAACTAATTACGAAAAGAGAGATATCATGTCCAATGAACATTTAATTCATAATCTAGAACATAAACATGACCTCTTACAAAAAGAGATCAGCAAAGAGCAAAATAGCCCTTTGCCAGATGTTAGTTTGCTACGAAAGCTAAAAGTGCGCAAACTACAATTAAAAGAGGAACTATTCAAACTCTTATCTAAATAGTTATTGTACTCTCCCTAACTTTTACTTTATCAGCCGTTTATAATAATAAACGGTTGTTTTTTTTAATTATTTTCTCTCCCTCTCATTCATGAGAGGCGTAAAAGCTTATTGTTAGATTTATTTTTCCGTGGTAATCTGCAATTGGTCAAGCAAATCTTATGATATTATATAATTTTTTAAAGTTTAATGTTGCAAAAAAGAGACATTTTTTATGAAAATATTGTTTTGTGGCGATATTAATGGCAGGGCGGGACGTGAAGCTGTTTACAAATATGTTCCTCTTCTTAAACAAAAACTCGCAATAGATTTTGTCATCGTTAATGGGGAAAACGCTGCCCATGGATTTGGAATCACTGAAGTGATTTGCCAAGATTTATACAAAGCAGGTGTCGATGTTATTACCACAGGCAACCACATATGGGATCAAAAGGAAACTATCAGCTTTATTCCCCAAGAAAAAAACTTATTGCGACCCCTTAATTATCCCCCTAAGACCCCCGGAAATGGTTTTGTAGTTATCAAAAAGGCAGATGGTCGTAGTTTGCTTGTCATTAACGTGATGGGGCGGTTATTTATGGAATCCCTTGATGACCCTTTTGGGGTCATCGACCAGCTGCTAAATACCTATCATTTAGGACAAAATATTTCAGCTATTTTGGTTGATTTTCACGCCGAAGCCACTTCAGAAAAGATGGCCGCAGCGCACTATTTTGATGGCCGCATCAGCGCCCTCATCGGCACGCATACTCACATTCCCACAGCTGACTGCCATATTCTCCCCCAAGGACCAGCTTACCAAACAGATGCCGGCATGACGGGTGATTATAATTCAGTGATTGGCATGAAGAAAGAGGTGCCCATTGATCGATTTGTCAGAAAAGTTTCCAAAGATCGCTTGTCCGTCGCCGAGGGAGAAGCCACTCTATGTGGTGTCTTTATTGAAACAGACGACCACACCGGAAAAGCCCTTAAAATTATGCCCATTCGACTGGGTGGATTGCTTCCCCAAACTGAAATTTTATGATATATAGCGCTATTATTATAACTAAAGAGAGAGTACATGGCTGGCCATTCACAATTTAAGAACATTATGTACCGCAAGGGCGCTCAAGATGCCAAGCGGGCAAAAGCTTTTACAAAGATTATTCGCGAAATCACTGTGGCGTCGAAAGAGGGGGGACAAGACCCTCACACCAATCCGCGTTTGCGGGCTGCTATTATTGCTGCGCGAGAGGCCAATTTGCCCCGTGACACGATGGAACGGGCTATTGCCCGAGGAGCTGGCACCCAAGAAGGGGAAAACTTTGAAGAAATTCGCTATGAAGGTTACGGCCCAGGTGGCGTTGCTATTATTGTGGAAACACTGACAGATAATCGCAATCGCACAGCCCCTGATATGCGTGCGGCCTTTACGAAAGCCGGGGGCAGTTTAGGTGAAACAAACAGTGTAAGCTTTCAATTTCAGCACCTGGGGCTTATTGAATATCCTCTAGCCCAACTATCAAGCGATGCTATTTTTGAAAAAGCCTTAGAAGCAGGGGCAGAAGATGTCACCCAAGAAGGGGATTGCCATCAAATTTATTGCCAAGCTAATCAACTTCATGCTGTACGGGAAACTCTATCAAAAGAATTGGGCGATCCTCTGCGCGCTAAATTAGTGTGGAAGCCGTTAAATTTAGTTCCCCTTCAAGATGAAGAAACAGCTAAATCTTTATTGAAATTAATAGATGTTTTGGAAGATAATGATGATGTGCAAACAGTCTTTGCTAATTTTGACATTCCAGAAACCTTACTTACTAAATTAGGAATATAAATTAAACAAATAGGGAAGCAATGATAAAAAAATCAATCATCATTTTATTGATAACGTGTCCTCTTACCAGCTATAGCGCCCTACAGGCAATAAAAGAAGCTACTTTGACGGCCAGCCGACAGGTAAGAAATTTCTCTCTCCTGAAAAATTCAGGGCTTGTGGTGGAACAAGCAATTAGATTTCACCAACTCAATACTCTGCCCGTAGCAAATCAACAGGGAAATAATCATATCTCTTCTTCAAAAACACCCCCTATAAGAATGTTTTCATGCTTTGCCCCTTCCCTCATCGAGACGTACACTCTTACTCTTTTCAAAGACTTTCGCATCAAAGCCCATATAGATTATTTTCCTTTCTTACGTGATTCTTTTCCCGAGTGGGATGACCTTATAAGAAGATTAAGCGCTGTTTTTCATATAGTTGATGTCTATTCCAGTCGCAAACAACTTCATCACTTGAAGGAAAACTGGTTCCAACAAGAATGGAAAGAAGTCGAAAAATTGTGGTATATGGAAAGCCATAAAGTTGATATGAATCATAAAACTTTGGCGATAAGTGAAAAAATTGATAGAGGGTTCATTCTCATGAAAATACTTTTAGAAAGAGGAAAGTAGTGATTAAATAGCCCCATTAACCAAAAATATTGCCTTAAAATGGAGACCTTGATATAAACCCTATATTAAATAATTCAAAAGTGTGATAAGTTAAATAAGGTAAAAAAAATGGATTGGACACAAACACTCACAATTATTGGAACTATTCTTCCTGCTATTGCAGCTTTCTATTACATGATAAGGGAAGATATCAAAAGGCATGATGCTGAATTTGCGGAAACCCGTAAATTATGGGCTTCTTTATTAGAAAAAATTTATAATGCTGAAAAAGAAATCCAAGCTATTAAATTATTCCAAGCACACCCTCTCAACAAAAAGAAGAAGTAATAGTATTTCTTCACTCTAACCCTTCACTATTCTCCCCTTTTTCCTCTTGAAAATTAAATTTTAATTCCTATATTAACTTTACCATTTAATTAAGAGGGAATTAAAAATGAAAAAAGTTTTGTCTATAGCATTAATGCTAATCGGAATAACTACAGGAGGTGCAGCACAAGCTGCAAGTATGAGCTCTTCTGAAGACTTAGCTACCCTACCGTCTGTGACTGTACTCGCAAAGTTAGAGCAAATGAGAGATGCTATTGAAGTTTCTCTCCCCATTCCTTCACATCAACAGTTTGTCGATGAAACAGCTCGTATCGTGGGTGTGTTAGAGGATGGACAAACTCCATCTTTTCAAGTGGATGATAAAGATAGCGTACAGCAGGCTTTGTTTTCTCTTGCCCGGACACGCCATTTTTATCAAGGCAAGCCGAGTGTTTTAAATGACTTAAACCCTGATACTTCCGCTCAGCATCAAATCCGTATGTTATTATTAGGAATAGCCGACCAATTAATGGCCCGTTCTATTTATGAGGAAGAGTTTGAAAAAGCGTGGGAAGAAGGAGTAAAACAGGGCACGTACACCCAAGATTTTATAGAAGAATTAGATAAAAGCCTGGCAGATTTTGCACCGTCTTTGAGGATAGGGAACTCATTAGAATCTCTCTTGAAAGAATATAATTCATTTTTTGACACAGCTTTGCAAATGCACCATATTTTTCCCCCTCTGATTAATGCGGAAAAATTATACGGAGATATAATTGGTGCATGCGGAGAGTACAGAAAATGGATAGGCCATGGGATTGACAGCTTAGCCCATTGGGGGAGGTTTGATACCCTAGCAGAAGAGTCACGCGAGAGCATAATAAACTTATCTTTTTTATCTTCTCCCCGGGCTTTTATGATTCCTGCTTCTTCCGATATTACCCAAACTAAGCAAGAAATTCCTTCTCTACAGTACGTAGAAGACGCCTTATTTGATGGAAACCACATCGCAGTTCCATACAATTATAAGTCTTTTTGGCATGGAGAAAATGCCCAGCCTCTACAATTTGTCATAACCCGTCCTGTGAATGAAGAAATAAAGTCCTTCTTATGGACAAATAATGAATTTCAGCGAGGAGCCTTACAAAAAAGAGATCACCTTTTTTTGGAAAGAATAAGAAACGTGTACTTTTCAAATGAAGAGGAGAAAAAGCCTCTCTTAGAATCATCTATTGAAGGGGGGGAAAGGGATAGACTTTTAATAAGCGATCATGCACAAATTTTGTACAATAAAGGGAGTGAGGAAAGTTTACGCAAAGCACGAAAATATTTTAAATTAGCAGCGGATCAAGGACATGTAGAGTCACAATTCAATTATGCCGCGCTTTGTAAAAATGGACAAGGAGGAGAGAAAGACCTCATCACCGCCAGAGAATACTTTAAAAAAGCAGCAGATCAGAATCATCCAGAAGCACAATATATTTATGGGTTGATGTGCTACGATAAAGAAGGAGAAGAGAAAACCTTACAAGAAGCCAGAGAATACTTTAAAAAGGCAGCGGATCAGAATCATCCAGAAGCACAATATATTTATGGGGCGATGTGCTACGACGGAAAAGGAGGAGAGAAAAATTTTGAAGAAGCCAGAAAATACTTTAAAAAGGCAGCGGATCAGGATTATCCGGAGGCACAATATGAGTATGGAGGGATGTGCTACGATGGGGAAGGAGGAGAGAAAGACCTCATCGCAGCCAGAGAATACTTTAAAAAGGCAGCAGATCATGGGCATATAGATGCACAATTCAATTATGAGTTGATGTGTAAAAATGGATAAGGCGGCCCTGTAGATTTATAGCTGAGAAAGTTTAAAATGAGGACGAGAAATATACGCATGAGTAGCACACTCATGACTAGACGAACGTTGGGAAAAACTACCCTACCCCAACCGTCATGGCGAAAAAATCTGCAGGATTTCCTCGCAAGGACGGGTTCTGTCGGGTGGTAAGAAGAATCAGCTAGATTTCCCTGGTTTTGTATTATTTTTTATGTTCATGGCGGCAAACAGGGTTTCGCGAATTTGTTGGGATAAATCGTTCACGCTATGGGGACCATGGTTGACGAAGACCGTATTACTTTTGGACGAGGCCCCAATTTCCCGCAGCATATCTAAATACTGAATCATGAGCACCATTTGCATCAGGGACTCATTCTTTGCGCTGGGGGCTGACTTTTGTAACTCCTCCACAGAATGGCCAAGGCCTTCAATAATGGCTTGCCGTTGTCCTGCGATTCCTTTTCCATGCAAAATGTTTGATTCTGCTTCAGCCTCAGCCTGCTTGACCCGCAGAATTTTTTCTGCCTCCCCCTTTTCAAAAGCAGCCATCCGCAAGCGCTGAGACGTATTAATCTCATTCATAGCATGCTTTACATTTTCATCGGGCTGGATATCCGTCACCAAAGCTTTAATAATTTCGTATCCTAAGCTTGACATGGTTTCATGTAACTCTTTTTTTACATCAACCGCAATTTCATCTTTTTTGGAAAATAATGCATCTAAGTTAATGCTGGGAACCTTCGCCCGCACTACATCGAAAACGAAGGCTTGAATCTGCGCAACAGGCTTTTCTAATTTATAATAAGCCTCATAAACCTTAGATGGTGCTACTTGGTATTGCACGGACACCATCATTTGCACGAAAACGTTATCTTCTGTCTTCGTTTCCACAGGCACGTCCAATTGCTGAATGCGCAAATTAACATACCCCACAATACTATCAATAAAAGGAATTTTTACATTAAGTCCAGGGCTTGCGAGGCGATGAAACTTCCCTAATCGCTCAACCACAGCGACCGTTTGTTGCTTAATGGTGAAAAGACTCGATACCAGCAAAATAAAAGCGATCGCAATAAACGCGCCCAGAAAAACCATATGTTCCATTATTTGTCCCTACTATTTGATTAAGTTAATTTAACAATAATATAAAATATATCCCCAAAAAATAAAGGGCTCTTCCTTTACTCTTCCGTCAAGCTTTTCACTACATCTGTATGAATCTCCACACCGTATTTAGCACGCAGGGCTTGTAAAAACTGGGCGGCTAAATGTTGGTTGATAGATTGAGCAACGCTCTCTTTAAACATTTTATAAAGGCCAATGTTCTTTTCTACAGGCCATTTATTCACTGTATCGATTTGGACAAGAGCATAGGTATTACCGAGATCAATAAGAAGAATTTGCCCTTTCTCAGCTGCTAACACAGCTTTTAAGATAGGCTGCGCCAAATTATATTTCTTAGAATCATACTCAACCATGTTAAAGGGACCTACTTTCTTAGCCGTAGGCACCACTTTTTGCAAAGACCCGCCCTGCATCGCTTTTGCTTTTAGGGCTTCATAAAGCTCTTTTGCTTTATTTTTCTTTTCAGTTGCTTCCCATGCTTTAGTAGCAACCACTTGTACTTCTTCAAAAACAGGGATACGCGCCGGCATAATCTTTTCAACTTTCACGATATAAGATATCCCTTCTAATGACTCATCGGAGGAAGATTCAGTGAGCGGGGTTTCTTCCCCTTCACTCAAACCAAGGGCATCTTTCAGGATATCAGGATTCATTTTTAGGTTACCTTCCAGAACATTTCCCTGGGCATCTATAAGGCCAGTGGCGGATGAAAGTTTCAGGTTTTTAGCAACCTCATAAATTGTCATCCCTTTATTAAGTTGTACTTCTATGGATTCCGTTATCTTGGAAATCTCATCAAGAGCTTTTTGCTTTCTCAAATCAGCAATCACTAAGTCACGAGCCTTTGTTAGGGATAATGTTTGTGATGGCGTAATATCTTGCACATAAATAACGACATATTGATCCCCTATCTGAAGTGGCGCAGTTGCTTTACCCTTAGGCGCTCCAAAAATAGCCGCCCCTAAAGGAGGCTGTATACCGCGCTCAGTCACATCCGTTAATGTATGGGCTTTATCAGAAGAGAGGGTCACTTTTTTATTCAAAGCCTCTTGCAAAGCGGCTGCTTCCTCTACAGTTTTAGCAAGTGCGACAATTGCCGTTCTTTTTTCAGGCTGAATATAAGCATCTATGTTTTGGGCATAAGCATCTTTAATTTCCCCTGCGGAAAAAGTGAATTTTTTCCCAATTTCACTGGGATTTAAAATAACTGTAAAGATTTTACGCCGTTCAGGAAGCTTAAACTGGTCTTTATGTGCCTCAAAATAGCTCTTTATCTCTTGCTTATCCATGGAAAGAGATATCGGCAAGTTGTCAACTATTGTAAAAGTACGCTCGGTTGTAAAATACTGGAACATTCTAAGCGCCTCTATAGCAGGGGCGGCCCCTCCCGCCACCATAGCAGACATCAATTGAAGCCTATTCTGTGTTTTTTGAACGTTATGAATGAAAGCAGCTTCTGTTAAACCATTGGCCTGCAAAACTTGAAAAAATCTCTGTTTATCAAATTGTCCTTGCGCATTTCGGAAAGAAGGCTCATCAAGTAATAAACCCGTTAGAACCGTATTCGGCGTCTTAATGCCAGCGTCCTTTATAAATCGATCTAAAAGGACCTCATCAATGATCTTATCTAAAACTTGTTGGATACCAATCAGTTGGTCGAATTGTTTTAGGGAAAGAGTTTTCCCCTTTAGTTCAGCATTCACAGCTTTTATTTGGTTTTGAACTGCTTGAATAAGGGCTTGTTTAGAAACATCTATCCCCCCTACGACAGCAACAATTTGATCATAATTACGACTGCGGAATACATCTGAAATTCCCCAGAACAATCCAAAACTTAATACGAGAAGTCCTAAAATTATCTTCATAATCCAGGAAGAAGACATATTTCTTAAAAATTGTAACATTGTATTTCCTAATTTATTTCCAAAAAATATTAGACGTTTTGCATCTAATTGTGCATAACTATAGCTAAAATACTTTAAAGGAATCGAGCTATATAGCCATGAATCATTATTAAATATCATATTATTATAAGTTCTGCTATGGGGAAAATACTTGTTACTAACTGGAAAATGAATAAAGGAGGAGTTGATGGCCTTCTTCTTTTAAAAGAGATGCTTTCTTTTGACCAAAAAGAGAGGCAGGTTATTGTTTGTCCGCCTGCCATCCTTCTCAGAGAGGCCCATCAACTATTATCTCATGTAAATTCCTCCTTCAAGTTAGGAGCCCAAGACTGCGCTGCCAGTGAAGAGGGTGCCTATACAGGGGATATCAGCGCGACGATGATAAAAGAAGCGGGGGCAACCTATGTCTTGGTAGGTCATTCAGAAAGACGCCTTTATCATCAAGAAACATCAGACCTTATTCATGAGAAACTAAAAATAGCCCTAAAAGGGGGGCTACAGCCTATTTTATGCGTGGGCGAAAACAAGCAACACCGCGAAGAGGGACTTACCTCTTTCATTTTAGAAAAAGATTTGCAAGAGTGCGGAGGAAATTTGCCACTTTCTTTTATTGCTTATGAACCTCTATGGGCTATTGGCACGGGCCACTTACCTTCATTAGACGAAATTTCTCAAGCACATCAGCTTATAAAGGAAAAGATGTTTCAGCAAACAGGCCTTATTCCGCATGTACTTTATGGTGGGTCTGTAACCCCCGACAATATCAGCTCTATTTTAGAGCTTCCCACCATAGATGGCGTATTAGTAGGAGGAGCTTCTTTAGATTTAACTAGCATAAGCAAAATAATGATGGCATTTTAAGGGTCAAGGATACCATGTATAAAATATTCACTTTATGTATAACACTCATGATGGGGGCCTGCCAAATGCAGCAATCAACACCAATTCCTTTAATCTCTCGACAAACACTATTTGGCAACCCCGATAAAACCCAGGTTAGAATTAGTCCTGATGGACACTCTATTAGTTATCTTGCCCCCCAAGACGGCGTAATGAATGTGTGGGTGCAAAAGGCAGATTTATCAGCACCACCTATCCTTCTTACCCATGACACAGGACGCGGGATTCAAAGCCAAAGGTGGGCCTATGACAACAACCATATTTTATTTATTCAGGACAGAAATGGGGACGAAAATTGGCGATTATTTAGCGTCAATGTAAAAACAAGAGAAATCAAAACACTCACAGATATGAAGAATATACAAGTGCGTATATTAGCCAGCTCTCATAAACATCCTCATGAATTAATGATTGGCCTTAATAATCGCACTCCCCAATACCATGACGTTTATAAGATTAACATTAAATCGGGCCACATGGACAAAATCTACGAAAACAATAAATTTGCAGGGTTTGCCATTGATGACGACTTTAATTTACGCTTTGCACTTGCGGTCGACACAAACGACGGCAGTGTTTCTTTCTTTCAAAAAAAAGAAAATGACTGGATACTATGGAAGAAATCTAATGCGGTTGATGCGACAGTCACAACTCTATTAGACTTCGATAAAAAGGGCAATTCTCTTTATTGGATTGATGGAAGCAACACGGATAAAGGAGAATTGAAAAAAACAAACCTGTTCAATGGCCAAGAAGAAATTATTTTTACCCCTCAAAAAGCTACTGTGGGGGGAACATTCTTTCATCCCACTGAAAATGTTCTCTTGATGGTGGAGGAAAACTATCTGCGCCCTACGTATGTGCCTTTAGACAACCCGGTAACCTCTATAAAAGAAGATATGAAAACTCTCAAAACTCTCCATAAGGGAGAAGTTTCTATCACATCCACCAGCCTGGATTTCAACAAATGGCTGGTAGGTTTTGTACAAGATGATGGCCCTGTTCGGTACTATTTATATGATCGCCCCTCCCAAACAGCCCACTATTTATTTAGCAATAGAAAAGCGTTAGAGGACTTGCCTTTAGTTCCCATGCACCCTGTGGAAATCAAAGCCCGCGATGGGTTGACGCTGGTAGGATATTTTTCTTTGCCACAGCAAACAGACCCACACCATACAGGGCGACCAGATAAACCGTTGCCTATGGTACTTGTTGTCCACGGCGGCCCTGAAGCGCGCGACGAATGGGGTTATTCTGCGATGGCTCAATGGCTAGCGAATCGAGGATATGCTTATTTAGCTGTCAATTATCGCGGTTCTGCTGGTTTTGGAAAATCCTTTGTGGCTGCAGGCAATGGTGAGTTTGCCCGCAAAATGCATACAGACCTATTAGATGCTGTCAACTGGGCCATCAAACAAAAAATAGCTGACCCCACAAAGATAGCTATCCTAGGGGGCAGTTATGGGGGCTATGCAACCTTAGTAGGCCTTACCATGACCCCCGATGTATTTGCCTGCGGCATAGACATTGTGGGCATATCTAATTTAGAAACATTGATGGCCTCTATCCCTCCTTACTGGAAACCACTCATCAGCAGCTGGTATGCAAAAGTAGGTAACACCAACACGCCGGAAGGAAAAGCGCTTATGCGGGAACGATCCCCCATTCACTATGTGGACAATATCACAAAGCCACTCTTGATCGGCCAAGGGGCGAACGACCCCCGCGTTAAACAAGCGGAATCAGATCAAATTGTGGCGGCGATGAAACAAAAGAAAATACCCGTTGAATACGTGGTCTACCCAGATGAAGGACACGGGTTTGTTAAACCTGAAAACAAAATATCCTTTTTTGCCCTTGCTGAAGAATTTCTAGGAAAAGTTTTAGAAGGGCACGTCGAACCCATGGGGCAGGATGCGAAAGGATCGTCAATGCTCATTCAATCAAAAAATGAATAATATGGAGGTAACA
>JBMDXI010000041.1:0-6977 GCA_048595075.1 Alphaproteobacteria bacterium | reverse complement strand
TTTGGCCAATTTTCACCCCATTAATAACAAAAGGAACTTGTTGTACTTGGGCAGGTGGACTAAAGGAAATGCCGAAATCCTTATTTCGAATAGCCCCAAAGCGATTCATCTTTAAAGAAGGATCGATTTTAAAAACTAAATCCCCAGCGCCATCTTCATAGGGAACATAAGTAAAACTTTTGATGGGCCCGTTGCTGAGGGTATTGGATGTTTGGGTATCCCATTGAGTATGTTGAGGAAAGTGGAGGACTAAAGTTTCAGGATCGATTTGCTCAATGGTTAAGGGTTGAAATGTGTCAAGGCTAACCACAATTTCAGGCGATTTATTGCTATCGATGTTAACGCCAGAAACCTTTAAACAGTGGGCTTGCCAAGGGAAGAAAAATAAACATACTGCCAATAAAAGAAAAAATTTTTTCAAGACCCGTTAACCACCCATGAAACAGTTTTATATTGCTGTTTATCTTTATAAGCTTATTTATTATTTATGGTTGAATTTTTCTCTTGATTTGTCAAGCTTTTGTGTGGAAATTTATCCAAACGGTATCTTTCAGAGAAATGAAAAACTGCTCTTCTCCGTTTGACAACACCGAAATATACTCTATAGAATAATTTTAAAGAATTTCTATGGAGGCTAAAAAATGAAATTAATCCTATTAAGTTGTTTGCTAGGGTGGAGCATGTATATATATGCTCCTGTCCATGCAGCTCAGCGATATACAGTTCCATCCTTACAAGCCATAGCTGCAGAAAAAGCTAGCCAATTCGGGATGACTGACAAAAAAATTCAAGCCGGCCAACTTGAAGTGATGGAAGGCAATAAAAAAGGGGCAAAAAAAATCAGTAGTAAACTGATAAGCATAAAAAGAGAAAAGCTGATGGAGGCAAAAGTCCATTGGCTTGCCAATCATGCACAGGGATTACGGGGTGCAGATGGGCAGTATCCTCTTTGGTTATCACTCAAATATAATAGAATAATGAGTCTTCCTAATGATCCAGAAGCAATAAATCAGATACTAGAACATCGTGAAAGAGGACAAATGCCTACATTTGCTTTGGGCGGGGAAAAACAAGATATTGAAAATCTCTTTAATCGCATTCAACCTCAAGATATTAATAGAATAAGTGCTATAAATCTTGATATTTATACAAGGAAAGGAATTCAAGATTTAGAGAAACTTAATGCACAAATTATGCAGGGAAGTGATATACTTAGCATTAATCCTACATACCTTGACAAACTTTCTTGTGTAGAAAGCGTCTTTATTCGTCACCCACGGAACAATCCGTATAATGATAACTGGGATTTCCTAGACCTTAAGCTTCCTGATTTTATCATGCATCTTCCGTGCTTAAACGAATTAAGGAGCCCCAGTAAGATTGCTCTATCAACTGAAAGTCTAATAAAGCTAATAGAAAAGCTTCCTGATAATGCGTTAAATATAAGCATAGGAGTAAAGGCAAGCGGCTTAAAGCTTATCAATGCCATACTTAAAAAGAAGAAATATCGTTGCTCAGTAGTGCCTGTTGAAGGAACAGATAAGATTGTAGATTTAGAGAGCTTTACACGCCTTAATGACGAATTTAACAAAGGGCAAGAACCCTATGGTATGTCATATATAATAGAAAAATATTTCGGATCTTTATCGTTAGGAAGACTTCCCGGATTAGAAGTACCCCTCCCCCCCCAAGTTTATGGATGGACGATCAAACCTTTAGAAGGAGGAACCCAGCGAACAATTTTATATACAAGTGCTAACATTGGTCGCCCAGAAGAAGTACTTTATAATGGAAAACCCTTAACAAAAGAAGAAGTTGAAAAAAAGTTTGGCATTTCCAGCAAAGTTTATCGAGCGGAGGGAGAGCATCAAACGGAAATTCGAGGTTCTTCTTTCAAAAATATTACCGTTCTTTATGAACGAGTCCCTAACCAGCCTCATAGAATTATTTACCAGGGACCTAGATTGAATGAGCAGCAAATTAATGAAAGAGTTGCAGAAATAAATAGAAGAGAAATAGGTAGAGAAGCACAGCTAAGAGGAGATGAAATGAATAGGCTAGACTAATAAAAATCTTCTTCTTCCTCTATTTCTTTATGCAAAAAATACAGCATAAACCCTGTCTTATACGCACTTACTAAACTCTCATAATAGGCAACTTTTTGTTGTAATTTCCTTTTGTTATCTATTGTAGGAGCTTTTAAAGCACGCGATAGAAAAACACCTAACTTTTTGCCATATTGTTCTGATAAAGATAAATCTTTATCCCTGTTGTTTAAACAAAACTGCAAGGTGATATTGTCTAAGGAGGTTCCGTCTTTCAGAGCTTCATCTATTTCTTTAATGAGGATTTTTCCTGCATTCCCTAAATCATCGGCTAAAATAGTGTGGGCTTTTTTCTGATCAATAAAAAATCATTTCCTCCTCTTGGGAGGTCAAAGATAAGGGAAAAGAGCACCCACTGTCATTTTCGTCGGTTGGCGCCATAGAAGCGAATGTATTTTTAACAACAAATATTGAAATTATAATAGCGATTACTTTTAAATATTTCATCTATCAATCCTTTCGGAGTAATATTGATATAAGATCTATTTTTTTTATTTCACGGTTAGGTGTAATTATTATAATAAAAAGGCTTTACAACCTTTTTATTTGCCATTCTTTAGAGAAGGATACTTTTATCCAAACGGTACTTCAAAGAAACCCCTTAGTTTACGGCTGTGAAGTTGGTCCACCCCCCGAGCTCGCAACAATTCAATGGCACGCAATCCTATCAATAAATGTTGTTGGACGCGCTTTTGGTAAAAAGCATTGGCCATGCCGCGCATTTTAATTTCACCATGAACAGGCTTATCAGACACACACAAAAGAGTACCGTAAGGCACCCGGAATCTGAAACCATTTGTGGCGGTAGTAGCTGATTCCATATCAACCGCAATAGCCCGACTTTGGCGTAAATGCACATAAAATTCTTTGGTGTTCAATTCCCAATTACGGTCGCACGTTGAAGCCACCGTTCCCGTGCGGCATCTTAATTTAAACTCATCCCCTGATAATCCAGTAACTTGCTCAATAGCGTCCAGCATAGCTAATTGAATTTCCCCAATCGAAGGAATGGGTACCCATGCAGGAACATCCATGTCTAAAACGCGATCATCACGCATATAGGCATGGGCCAGCACATAATCTCCTAGCATTTGGTTGTGACGCAATCCCGCACAATGCCCTATCATAATCCAACAATGGGGGCGTAGTACCGCCAAATGGTCAGTGATTGTTTTGGCATTACTAGGTCCTACTCCAATATTAATAAAAGTAATACCGTTCTGATTAGGCGCTTTTAAATGATAGGCTGGCATTTGACATTGATTAACATCGCAGCCTTTAGGATATTCTTGCCCGGGAGTAATTTCTATATCCCCCGGCCCAACGAAGCTAGTATAATCTGAATGCTTCTTGAGATGGTCATGAGCATACGTAATAAAGGCGTCTACATATCGTTGATAGTTTGTAAGCAAAACGAATTTTTGAAAATGTTGAGGATCGGTTCCCGTATAATGATACAGGCGATCGAGTGAGTAATCCACCCGTTGTGCCGTAAACAAAGACAGGGGCATATGAGACGCATGATCAACTTCATGGATACTATTGGCAATGGTATCGTCAATTTGGCGCAAATCAAGGGGAGGAAAGGTTTTCTCAATTAGTTTGCGCTGCAGTTCTGATAGTTTTAAAAGGTCAGCATCGGGCACAGCATATAAAAGGGGGATGGGCACTGCGCTGGGCCCTACCTCAATAGGAATATCGTGGTTTTGTATAAGGCTGTCCAGCTGCTCTAAATAGTAGTCTTTAAACAAATCAGGTTGGGTGACGGTAATACCATAGGTCCCTGGGTCTTGCACAACTCCATAAGCTAAGGGGAACATAGGGTTGACTAGTTGGTCAGCAGTCACTGTGATCTGAACATAGGGATAAGTAGCCTGTTCTAAAACCCGTTTATCCAGTGGTTTGTTATTTAAGACGTGAGAAAATTCTTTTTGAATGCGTTTTAAGCTTTGATCATACAATTTCTTTATATGATCAAAAGCGGCCTCGGCTGTTTTATGAGACGTAAAATTTATTTTTTTCATGAAAGCATTATACACCTATCCAGAAATATAGCTAGACAGGTTTAAAAGGAGTACACGGAAAGAGGAGCGAACATGTAGGTGACCTACATCAACGCAAAGTAACGACGCGCTATAGACGACGCTATCAAAGAAAAAACCCCCGAAAACTCGGGGGGCATTTTATTATGAAGAGTGGTTTTAGTTATTGTTGAGCTGAGTCCTCAAAACCCGATGTAGATTCACTGCTAGATTCGTTCTTCACTCGCTCTAGTATTTGTCTAGCATTCTCATACTCATCATATAATTTTTTATACTCTGGTAAGTGAGTATCCTGGTTATTCTTTAGCCAAGCATTTATTGCTTTCTCTTTACGATCAAACATAGCTTGTGCAAGATTTACTTCCACCTTAGCGTCATTTTGTTGTACAGCGGAGTTAGCAGTAGCTTGTTCATAAGAGGGAAGCGACGATGTACTGCTCGCAGTCTCTGTATAAGGAGGTGGCATTAAAGAAGCCCCTTTACGAGCTCTATATTTTCTAAAAGATGCTTGGATTACTCTTACGGCATCTTCTTTAGAAGCATCACCATTAAGAATGCGCAAACGATTGTTTTCTTTTTCTAAAATAGCAACTGTATTACTACAATCTTGAATAGATTTAACATAACCTTCTGTTATTTCAACAGAATTGGCAATTAGCTTTCGTGCAGCCTCTACTTGATTTCCGTAGCTCTCACGATAGATTTTTTCTCCGAGAGAGAAGTTGCGATTCAGGGTTAATGTCAGCTTTGTCATATTATCTGTTAAATTAATGAAGGCGTTTTCTTCGTCTTTTGTAATATATGTTTTATTTCTTTCCTCACACATCTTTTTAATGCTGTTGTACCAGGCATTCACTTTCCCGCTTCCTGTTTTTATATAGCTGGCATCTTCTTTAGCCCCTTTTAATAAAAGATTTGTCAGTTTACTGGCCACAGTAGAATCAATCACACCCCCTATACACGCATCAACCCCATCACGAATGGCTGCGTTTCCATAGTTAAGATATCTACAAACCTTTCGGCACATCTCCATTTTGTCTGCATCATCTCTAGGGCACTTCGATCTTTTAGCTGTATTGGTGCGACAGTGAAGAGAACAAAAAGAAAGATAACACGGGCTGATGATACTTTTCTTGCCCTGATAAGCACACCCCTTTGCTATATAGTTTTTGATCCCATCTATCGATTTCGACTTACACCATGAAGTACGTATCTTACACATAGGACTTTCAGAGTTATCGGGGACCCCAAAATCTGTGGGCTCAACATTAGTATTGGTGGCTGCTCCTTCAAACGCAATTCCTGTGAAGAGTGTTGTAAGGATTAAATATATTTTTTTCATAATGGCCTTCCTTGTATTATTAATGGTATAGATTTATTTTTATGCCGCTGTAGGGGGATTAGAGGGTTTCACAATATCTCCTAAAGCTGCATTTGCTTCCCCTAATTCAGAAGCTTTATTGATTAGTACCAGGCGCTTTGTTACAATTTCTTGCACTGTCTTAGTAAGGCTACTTACCCTATTTTTAACTCTTTCTTTCTCTTTTGCGTATTCTGACCCTGTATAGGTGCTCATTCCTTCCTTCACAGCTTCCTTCAGGTATTCTATTTCTTTTATGGAGTTATTATCTGTTTTATTTATATCTTTTATATAAATAGCCCCTTTCCAAAAGGTACCCTGTACAGTTGCTTTTTGTACATTATCACACAATTTTTCAACATTTGAGACCCAGGCTCTCACTTCGCCTCTTCCTGCTTTTATATCTCGTTTTCTTTGTTTTTCTAAACCAAGCTCAATTCGTCCTTCAATAGCGCTTTCCCTGGATTTGACCCCCCCTATACAAACATCGATTGATTTACGCAAGGCCTCGTCTTGATAGTATAAATCTCGACAAAATTCTTGGCATTTTGGCATTGTTTTTCTATCCTTCTCAGTATTTCCATTAGGGCAGGTAAAACCTTCTTCATAGTTGGTTTGACAGTTTATTGTACAGAAAGATAAAAGACATTCACTAACATTCTGTTTATCACCCTTATATAGGCACCCCTCTTTCATATATTGGGTGAGCCCATCTACGTCTTTACAACGCTGTTTTGCTCTTCCACAAGAAAATATATTGCCAGATCTATCCCGTGCTGGTTTACTTGATTGTTCTGCTTCTCCCCTGAAGGTTAGGCCCAATATTATTGCAATAATGAGTAAATAAATTTTTTTCATGTCGACCTTCCGTGTTATTTTGAATATGTTTCTTTTAACTGTAGGATGGTTTAAATAAAAGGTCAATAGAGTTCAAATGGCACTTATACCCATAAAGAATTGGAAAGAATTGGAAAGTTATTTACAAGGTGTAGATCCGCTACAGCCCTATTACCGGAAGTTTTGTGAACTCTCGGGTCAAGCCCGAGAGAATCGCGCGGGGGAATTACAAAGTGAAAAAAAGTTAGATGATCACCCCACATCCTCTTGGGCCCCCCCCGTGTTCGACACAGGGACCCCCAACAAAACTGCGGGAGACCCTCGGGTCAAGCCCGAGGGACACACGGAAAAAAAAGCGCCCTCTTCACCCCCAACCGTCATTATGATGGAAGGGGCCCAAAACGAAGGTCTCTACATCCCCTGCACCATTGCCTATGGTTTGGGCATTCCTGTGATAAAGCAGTTTCAGGATTATCTGGATGCCCATAGGAAGGCGCCTTTCCTTAGATTTCTTTCGAAACCATTTAGATGGGAGGGAATTTTGAGGCAAAGCGAAGATGAGGAGCGGCGCGTACTGAATGTACGCAAGCACCGCAAGCGAGATTTAACGCTAAAATTACCCCCAGATGGGTG
>JBMDXI010000040.1:0-11206 GCA_048595075.1 Alphaproteobacteria bacterium | reverse complement strand
GATTTTTTTGAATTTCCAGACAAGGGAGGGCCACCCCAGGGGTATAGGCTAATGAAAGATCACGCGCTGAAAGAAGGGGTTTACTTGGGCGAATTTCAAATTTTCCAGGTTTCTTACCTTCATGGTAATTTAAAATTTCTTCAGGACTAATTTTTATTTTCATTTAGTGGTATTCCTTTATTTATTCTTTAAAAAGGGCTGATTTAAGCCCATTAAAGTTAAGGTATAATCGAAAATAGAAAAAAGTGGTACTGAAAAATAACGGGACTACGGTTAATAAAATTGGTTCTTAAATTCAGGAGAAGATAAAAAAATTAGCACTTGGACTTGAAGAGTGCTAATTTTTAGCCTATATATAAACTAACTAAAGAAATTTAACTTTTTAACGAGGTGAGAAATGAGCAAAGTAATTGGAATTGACTTAGGTACAACTAACTCTTGTGTGGCTGTTATGGAAGGAAAAGCAGCAAAGGTTTTGGAAAATGCTGAAGGGGCCCGTACCACCCCCTCGATGGTAGCTTTTACAAAAGATGGTGAAAAATTAGTAGGACAAGCCGCAAAACGCCAAGCGGTTACGAATCCTGAACATACCTTTTTTGCCATTAAACGGTTGATCGGTCGTCGCTATGATGATCCTATTATCCAAAAAGATAAAGCCTTAGTGGCTTATAAAATCGTAGCTGGTCCTAACGGCGACGCATGGGTAGAGGTAGACGGGGAAAAATATAGCCCTAGCCAGATTAGTGCTCTTATTTTGCAAAAAATGAAAGAAACAGCTGAAAATTACTTAGGAGCGACGGTTAAACAAGCTGTCATTACAGTGCCTGCCTATTTTAATGATGCTCAGCGCCAGGCTACAAAAGATGCTGGTAAAATTGCCGGACTTGACGTTTTGCGGATTATTAACGAACCAACAGCCGCTGCCTTAGCTTATGGTTTAGACAAAAAACAATCAGGCACAATCATTGTGTACGACTTAGGGGGGGGAACATTTGACGTTTCTGTTTTAGAGATTGGTGATGGCGTATTTGAAGTGAAATCGACGAACGGAGATACTTTCCTAGGAGGAGAAGACTTTGATAGCCGCATTATTGAATATCTAGCTGATGAGTTTAAAAAAGAGCAAGGTGTTGATCTTCGCAATGATCGTATGGCACTACAGCGTTTAAAGGAAGCGGCTGAAAAAGCAAAAATTGAGCTTTCCAGCGCTATGCAGACTGAAGTTAACCTGCCGTTTATCACCGCTGATGCCAGTGGGCCAAAGCACTTAAATATTAAATTAACGCGGGCAAAATTAGAGTCGCTGGTCGCTGATCTGGTAGAAAGAACGCTTGAACCTTGTAAAAAAGCTTTGAAAGATGCAGGCATCAGTAAGAACGAAATTTCTGAAGTTATCTTAGTGGGTGGAATGACCCGTATGCCTAAGATCATTGAAATAGTGAAAGACTTCTTTGGAAAAGAGCCTCATCGCGGTGTAAACCCTGATGAAGTAGTAGCAATGGGTGCTGCTATTCAGGGAGGAGTTCTTCAAGGGGACGTGAAAGATGTTTTGTTGCTAGACGTCACACCACTTTCATTAGGAATTGAAACCTTAGGGGGTGTCTTTACTAAGCTGATTGAAAGAAATACGACTATTCCTACCAAGAAAAGTCAGGTGTTCTCAACGGCTGAAGACAATCAAACGGCGGTTACTATCCGTGTGTTCCAAGGAGAACGTGAAATGGCAGCTGATAACAAGTTGTTAGGACAATTTAATTTGGAAAATATTCCCTCTGCTCCTCGCGGTATGCCCCAAATTGAAGTGGCTTTTGATATTGATGCCAACGGTATTGTGAACGTGTCCGCAACAGATAAAGCTACTGGAAAAGAACAACAAATTCGGATTCAAGCCTCTGGTGGATTGTCAGATGCAGATATTGAAAAAATGGTGAAGGATGCGGAAGCAAATGCTGAAGCAGATAAAACCCGCCGCGCTGTTGTAGAGGCTAAAAATCATGCTGATGGACTAATTCATTCCACTGAAAAGCAATTGACTGAACATGGGACTAAAATCCCTGAAGCTGACAAGACCGCTATTGAAACTGCTTTAACAGAATTGAAAGAAGCTGTAAAAGGGGAAGATGTAGAATCTATTCAAGCTAAAACACAATCTTTGATGCAAGCGGCTATGAAATTAGGAGAAGCTGTTTACAAGGAAATGCAGGAAAAAGAAAAGTCTGCAGATCCTGAGAAAGAAGTATCTGATCAAGATTCAAAAGTGGTTGATGCAGATTTTAAAGAAGTAGACGAAGACGATTCTAAAGATAAATAAGGTCAACTGAAAAACCATCCGAGGGCCTCAAAAAGCTCTCGGATGTTTTGAATTTTAGATATAGCGAAGGTTATGGCACAAGATTACTATAAAACTTTAGGCGTTGATCGCAAGGCAACACCGCAAGAAATTAAGTCAGCTTATCGTAAAAAAGCCATGCAATATCACCCTGATAAAAATCCGGGGGATAAAAAAGCTGAAGAGCATTTTAAAGAGATAAGTCAAGCTTATGAAATTTTAAGCGATCCTCAGAAAAAAGCTGCTTATGACCAGTATGGGCATGCTGCCTTTCAAGGCGGACAGGGGGGACACCCTGGTGGAGGGTTTGGCGGATTTGGTGGTTTTGAAGGGGGCTTTGACTTTAGAAGTTCAGGTTTTGGTAATTTTTCCGATATTTTTGAAAATGTTTTTTCAGATTTTGCAGGGAGTGGCGGCCATCAACGTCAAAGTGGCTCTAGCCAACTACGCGGCGATGACCTGCGATATGATTTAGAAATCAGTCTTAATGATGCATTTCAGGGCATAAAAAAATCTATTACTATACGAAAGCTCAATGCTTGCGGAACATGTGCAGGAAGTGGGGCTAAGAAAGGATCATCCCCCGTTACATGCGCAACTTGTCATGGAAGTGGGAAAATACGCGCCCAACAAGGATTTTTCGTGGTAGAACGCGCTTGTACCTCGTGCCAAGGGTTGGGAAAAATTATAAAAGACCCCTGCCCTACGTGTCATGGACAAGGGGCGGTTAAATCTTCCAAAACATTAGAAGTTTCCATTCCAGCCGGGATTGAGGAGGGCGTACAAATTAGACTTACAGGGGAAGGAAATGCTGGTTTGCGCGGGGGCCCCGCCGGTGATCTGTATGTCTTTGTCCATATAAAATCCCATGACCTTTTCAAACGCGTTGGAAATGATCTGTTATGCCAAGCCCCTGTTTCTATGGTGAAAGCTACGTTGGGGGGAGAATTGGAATTACCCACCATCGATGGATCCAGAGTCACCCTGACGATTCCCGCAGGCACACAACCGGGTGATCGTTTCCGCCTAAAAGGAAAAGGGATGAGCATTTATAAGCGGCCCACTCGTGGTGATATGTACGTGGAAGTTCAGGTGGAAATCCCTAAAAACCTTACAAAATCCCAAAAGGAAGTTTTAGAATCTTTTGAAAAGACATCTTCTTCTAATAAACACCAGCCCGATTCTTTTAACTTTTTTAAAAAAGTTAAAAAGATGATGGGTGATGATGAAGAATAGGCCTTAGTTTTTTTTCATTCTCCATCTTGCTTCTCAATTAAGTTATGTTACCATAGGGCAATAATAAACACAGCAAAGACACTTTAAATTACGGGACGAGGCGCCAAGGCATCCAATCTTCCCCAATTAAAGAGACGCGCTAATAGCGAAGGATATTTAATCTGGAGCTAGGCACATGGAGCGACGTGTACTTAGAGGTACACGAGCGAACATGTAACGACGCCTACAGCTTAAATAGACGAGCTAGATGGCGGAGAGAGAGGGATTCGAACCCTCGATACGCGATTAACGTATACACACTTTCCAGGCGTGCGCCTTCAACCACTCGGCCACCTCTCCATAATAGGATGTTTTAGATAAACTCTACTTTGGTAATTTGGTAATTTTTCACACCACGAGGGGTGCTTACTTCCACAAAGTCGTTTGTTTTTTTGCCAATTAAGGCACGCGCTAAAGGAGCTGTAATGGACAGTAATCCTAACTTAATATCAGCTTCTTCACCGCCAACAATTTGATACGTAGATGTCTCATCCGTATCTTCGTCAATAAGAGTAACAGTTGCCCCAAACTTAATAGTATCACCTGAAAGCTTTTTTACATCAATTACTTCAGCACGGCTAATTTTGTCTTCTAATTCGCTAATACGGCCTTCATTAAAAGACTGACGCTCACGGGCTGCTTGATATTCGGCATTTTCTGACAAGTCACCATGGGCACGGGCTTCTTCAATAGCTTGAATGATTGTTTTTCTTTCGACGGATTTGATATGTTTCAACTCCTCTTGCATCTTTTTCAATCCGTTAGCTGTCAAAGGGATTTTTTCCATGGAATACTCCTTTATATAATATGCTTTATGCCCAATTTTCTCATTGGGTATACTTTTATCTTTGTTCAAAAGCAAGTAAATAATGATCTTCTTTTCTCAGAGAATCAAAAAATAAAAATATATGTCTTTGGGAAATTTAACAAACTTTCTTGAAAAAATCTTTTATTTTTTAAATAGTCACCACATATTCTTCTACACATGCGTTTACAAGCTTTTTAAATGCCTGCTGACGATGGCTTATAGCCGATTTTTCTTTAAGACTCATTTCCGCAAAAGTTTTGTGATGACCTATGGGCTGGAAAATAGAATCAAGCCCTAAGTTATTGTTACCACGCGGGGGCCACACCAGTTCTCCTTCTACTTTTCCGACAAAGGTAAACGACTTTCCATTGGGAAAACTTAAAGCAATGCAGCATTCAAAGTGGGCTCTTCTATCAGGACGCTCTCCTAAACTATTTAGCTCTTCATAGAGCTTTTTAATAGCATGCTGATAATCCTGTTGTTGACCTGCCCACCGAGCTGTAAAAACGCCCGGTTGTCCGCCTAACGCGCGCACACATAAGCCAGAATTATCAGATAAAGCTGGTAAATTTGTTTGAGCCGCACAATACTGAGCCTTTACAAGAGCATTTTCCTCAAATGTCACCCCTGTTTCAGCTGGAAGAGTAAGATTCATTTCCATGGCTGTGACTAAATTTAACCCATAAGGGTCTAGCAACTCTTTAATTTCGCCCATTTTTTTAAAGTCGTCCGTTGCAACGACAATAGTCATCCCTTTAGATAGTCGCAATTGTTTTTCCTCCCTGTAAAAGTAATTTCAATTGTTTTTGATCTAATTCTTTAATAGCTGATCTTGCCAACTTTAGCAATTCTAAAAATTTATCTTCCGCGAAAGGCTCTTTTTCTGCGCTTGCTTGAATTTCAACAATTCGGCCTTTTCCGGTGATAACAAAGTTAGCGTCTACCTCAGCTAAACTGTCTTCTTCATAGTCTAGGTCTACAACAGATACTCCCTCATAAATTCCACAGGAGATAGCAGCTACCGAATCTGTAAGGGGCATTTCTGTTAATAATCCTTGTTGAATAAGTTTTTGAAGGGCCAAATAGAGAGCCACATAACCTGCTGTAATAGAGGCTGTACGCGTTCCCCCATCTGCTTGCAGTACGTCACAATCAATCTTTATCTGTCGCTCGCCTAAAAGTTTTAAGTCAGTGATCGACCGCAAAGAACGTCCTATTAATCGCTGAATTTCATGGGTTCTTCCCGTTTGCTTCCCTCTTGCTGCTTCACGATCTACCCGTTCTTTCGTAGCCCGGGGTAACATCCCATATTCTGCTGTAATCCATCCTGTTTTTGTATTTTTTAAAAATGGAGGAACTTTTTCTTCAACTGTCGCTGTGCACAAAACATGCGTGTCTCCCAATCGAAATAGACATGACCCTTCTGCATGCTTTGATATATTTATTTCAAAGCTAAGAGAACGTAGCTCATTTGGTTTTCTAAGTGAGGGTCTTTTCATTTTTTGCACTCTTTGGGTTGACGTTTCAAAGAAGGGTTACTAAGTTTAAATTAGGGAAAACTTAGCGAAGTTGGATTGAAACGTAAAGCAAATTTTATAAATATTAAAATGGATCTATTAAACAACCGTTCTTTAGAAATTCTACACCACATTGTCGAAGCCTATGTAGAGACAGGCGAACCTATTGGCTCTTTAGCTTTAGCCCAACGTTTAGGGATGAATGTTTCTTCTGCTACAATTCGAAATGTAATGGCCCGACTTGAAGAAATGGGACTTCTTTATGCCCCTCATACATCTGCAGGGCGCATGCCAACCGAAGCTGGTTTACGATTTTTTGTGCAAGGCTTATTAGAAACAGGAATGCTTTCCGAAGAAGATCGCCTTGAAATTGAGGCACAATGCCTCAAAAAAGGGCTTAGTTTTAATGAAATCCTAGAGCAAGCTACGGCTATTTTATCGGGCCTTTCTTTATGTGCTAGCTTTTTAGTAGTTCCTAAAAAGGAATTAGTTTTAAAACATATGGAATTTGTAGCCATACAACCAGGAAAAGCTTTGGTAATTTTAGTCACTCATGAAGGGGAAGTAGAAAATAGACTTATTGACTTGCCTGTTGGGATTCCCCCATCTGCTCTTGTGGAAGCAACTAATTATCTCAATCATCGTTTGGTCGGAAAAACACTCGGGGATGCAAAGCAACAAATATTAAAAGAACTAAATTCCCATCAACTTCAATTAGACTCTCTCAGTAAAAATATTGTGGAAAAAGGATTAGCCTTGTGGGCGAGTGAGGAAAAAGACTCCTCTCTTATTATCCAAGGACAATCTAAATTACTTCAAAATATTTCCCATATGGAAGACCTTGAAGCCATTCGTACTATCTTTAATCTTTTAGAGCGTAAAGAAACGTTAGTTCATCTGTTAGATGCTGCGCTTAAAGGGGATGGTGTCCAAATTTTTATTGGGGCTGAAAATGAATTATTTTCACATGTAGGATGCTCTTTAGTGCTTTCTCCCTATGAAAACCAAACGGGTAAAATTATAGGAGCAATTGGTATTATAGGCCCTACAAGAATTAACTACAGACGTATTATTCCCATGGTAAACTATACCGCGAAAATTGTGGGTCATTTATTGAAAGAATAGGTTTTTTCGTGATCTAGCAGCCATTTTTTACGATGAAGACCCCCTCCATACCCCCCTAATTTCCCATTATGATTGATAATGCGATGACAGGGAATAACAATAGAGATTCTGTTCACTCCATTCGCATTAGCAACAGCTCGATAAGCGGAGTGGTGGCCAATGGAAGTGGCCTGCTTTACATAACTCTGACTTTCTCCGTAGGGAATAGCTATTAAAGCTTCCCAGGCGTTTTTTTGAAATGAACTTCCTATTATAAAAAGAGGAGTCTGAAAAACTGTAAGATTTCCCTCAAAATACCTTTGAAGTTCCGTTTGAATTGAAATAAGAGGATCGGTCATACCAGACATCATGGTTGCTTTAGCAAGACGACATAATCGGTTGATATCTCGGTCTAAATTCTTGCTATCCATAAATCCTAAAAAATAAAGAGCTCTCTCATCTGCCAATGCTATCATGGGCCCCAAAGGAGTTTCAATGCTGGAACTTTTAAGATGTGTGGAATTCATAATATCCTCGTTTATGCGTCTTTTTGATGTAAATGTATTGGAAATCACTACCGGTCAGAAGCAATTTAGATATACGTCACTCCTCTTTTTTTGTCTACCTCTTAATTCTTTTTAAAAAATGGGGATAACTTCATGTTTTTTAAAAAGATCTTGTTTTATTCTTTTTTATCCCTTTACACCCAGCAAAGTTATCCCTTCCACAAAATATGAAGGGTATAGTATGTGAATAAGAATAAGTTTTTCTTCAATAGTTTTGTTTTCTATAATAATTAAGAACTTTTAGATGGGGATTTATATGGGGGTAAAAAAAGGATATTTTTTATGCACACAACTCACAACCATCTACTACAACTACAACAATATTTATAATAATATAGGGTAGACAAGGTGAGTTTGTTGATAAGCAAAAAATAAGTTTTTTATAGATTTCAGCAAAAACCTTAAATTAAGTTTTGACATCTTAACAATTTATTGCTTAAATGACTAAAAGTTTGCTAACGCGAACTTTATACATGGTAGTTTTTCTTAATTATTCGTTAAAATCCTTAATTTTTTAGAACATTGAGTAATCTACTAAAATTATGAAACCGTTTTAGTTTCTTTGTTTTTTCCCCAAAAAGAGAGTAGTTATATATGAATCTTCAAGATTTAAAAGCTAAATCAGCGCAAGAAATTCTCACTTTAGCTGAAGAACTTAATATTGAGAATGCCAGTGTTTTAAAAAAACAGGAGTTAATTTTTTCTATTATGAAAAAATCTGCAGAAAGCAGTGGAGACGGTCCTAAAAAATCATCCGAGGGTGATGTCGCAATTTTTGGAAGCGGCGTTGTAGAGGTTCTTTCTGATGGATTTGCTTTTCTAAGGTCTCCCCAAGCCAATTATTTGCCAGGGCCCTATGATATCTATATTTCTCCTAGTCAGGTGCGGCGTTTTGGCTTTAGAACGGGAGATATTGTGGATGGTCAAATACGCTCTCCTAAAGAAGGAGAAAGATATTTTGCGTTGGTAAAGGTAAATCAGATTAATTTTGAAAATCCTGATAAAATTAAGCATCGCATTAATTTTGATAATCTTACCCCCTTATACCCCGATGAATCTTTAAAAATGGAATTTGATCCTACCACCAAAGATAAAAAGGGGAAGGATTTAACTACACGTATCATCGATCTGGTGTGTCCTTTAGGAAAGGGACAGCGTGCTCTCATTGTGGCACCGCCTCGGACTGGGAAGACGGTGATGTTACAAAATCTAGCACATGCTATAGAAAAAAATCATCCCGAAGTTTATCTGATCGTTTTGCTGATTGATGAACGTCCAGAAGAAGTGACAGACATGGCGCGCTCTGTAAAAGGAGAGGTTGTAAGCTCTACCTTTGATGAGCCTGCTTCCCGTCACATCCAGGTAGCTGAAATGGTTATAGAAAAAGCAAAACGCCTTGTAGAACAAAAGAGAGATGTGGTTATTTTGCTTGATTCAATAACACGTTTAGCGCGCGCCTATAACACAGTTATTCCT
Organism: Alphaproteobacteria bacterium; assembly: GCA_048595075.1. GTDB lineage: Bacteria > Pseudomonadota > Alphaproteobacteria > UBA7879 > UBA5542 > JBAWWO01. The sequence continues at coordinate 2,131 of JBMDXI010000040.1, read as the reverse complement.
TCTTCTGGAAAGGTGTTAACTGGGGGAGTGGATGCGCATGCTTTACAACGACCAAAAAGATTTTTTGGGGCAGCCCGTAACGTGGAAGAAGGGGGGTCTTTGACTATTTTGGCAACGGCTCTTATTGACACGGGCTCACGCATGGACGAAGTTATTTTTGAAGAGTTTAAGGGTACTGGTAACTCTGAAATCGTCTTAGATCGCCGCATTGCGGATAAAAGAACATTTCCTGCTATTGATATTACTAAATCAGGGACTCGTAAAGAAGAGCTACTCGTTGATAAATCTACACTTTCTAAAATGTGGGTACTTCGTCGTGTTGTTAATCCGATGGGGGTTATAGAGGGAATAGAATTTCTTATTGATAAACTAAAGGAAACTGAAACCAATAAAGATTTCTTTAACTCTATGAACACGTAAAATGTATCCTTCTCAGGATGTTTTGGAAAAAATATCTATTATCCTAGGGAAAGAAGTTTCACGTGAAACAATCACTGGGTTTGAAAAATATATCACTCTTCTTTTAGAGGAAAACAAGAAATACAATCTTATAGGAAAAAATGAAGCTCCTTTAATATGGGAACGCCATATAATAGATTCGCTTCAGCTTTATCCTTTTCTTAATTCATATCGTTCTATTGTTGATTTGGGATCTGGGGCTGGGTTTCCCGGTGTACCCCTATCTATTGTGGGAATTCCTAATATAACCCTAGTCGATTCTCATGCTAAAAAATGCCTATTTTTAGAAAAAGTTTCACGTGAAACAAATCTTTCTATAGATATTGTTTGCACTCGTGTAGAAGATTTTAAGAATAGACACTTTGAGATAGGCATTTCACGGGCCATGGCATCTTTGGTTCAAATAATGAAGTGGGCATATCCTGTTTGTTCAGAATTTTTAATAATGAAAGGAAAATCACATGTTTTTGAAATTGAGGAGGCACAAAAAATATTCACGTTTGAATATGATTTATTTCCCAGCATGACAAATAGGGAAGCCAAAATTATAAAAATAAAAAACTTGATTAAACGATAAGAAAACCTTAAAAATAATTTATGACAAAAATAGTTTCCATTGCTAATCAAAAAGGAGGAGTAGGTAAAACTACTACAGCCGTGAATTTATCGACAGCATTAGCCGCTATCGGAAAAAAAGTTCTTCTGATTGATTTAGATCCTCAGGGAAATGCAAGTACAGGGTTAGGCATTCATAAAGAAAACAGATCGCCTGGTAGTTATGAACTATTAATTGGACATTCTAAATTTGAGGCATGCTGTTACCCTACGATCGTCCCCCATCTTTTTATTATGCCAGCTTCGGAAGATTTGGCTGGTGCAGAAATAGAGTTAGTTAATATGGAGCAGCGCGAAAAAGTTCTTTCTAAGGTGTTAAAAGATCACACTTACGACTATATTTTTATAGATTGTCCTCCGGCGTTAGGACTTTTAACTCTCAATGCTTTAGCTGTTTCTGAAGAAGTTATTATTCCTCTTCAATGTGAATACTACGCTTTAGAAGGGCTTTCACAACTCTTGAAAACGATTACATCTGTTAATAAAAGAATAAACCCAAAATTAGTCTTAAAAGGAATTGTTTTAACCATGTTTGATGCGCGAAATTCTTTAAGTACATCTGTAGAAAAGGATGTTCGACACCATATGAAAGAAAAAGTTTACACCACAGTAATCCCCCGAAATGTAAGAGTATCAGAGGCTCCTTCCCATGGAGTACCTGCTATGATTTATGATCACAGAAGTACAGGAGCAAAAGCATATATGCATTTAGCTTCAGAAATTCTTAAGCAAGACAAAGGAGAGGTAGAATGAAAAAAAGAGGGCTAGGCCAAGGATTATCTGCATTACTAGGAGAAAATTCTTCCACAGATCGTGCGTGGCCAGAAAGTAGTGTTAAGGAAGTTCTACCAACACAACTGGTTCCTAGTCCTTTTCAACCCAGAGAGTTTTTTGATAACGAGGAATTAGATTTATTAGCCGCTTCTATCAAAACCAATGGTATTTTGCAACCTATTTTGGTACGCAAGAAATCTTCAGGACTTTATGAAATTATTGCTGGAGAAAGAAGGTGGAGGGCTGCTCAACGAATAGGGATAGACTTAATTCCTGTTATAGA
>JBMDXI010000039.1:0-2749 GCA_048595075.1 Alphaproteobacteria bacterium | reverse complement strand
TCATATTTTTTAATCAAATTTTAAGCTTTTTTATAAAAAAAAGATTCATCTTGCCAGAAAAACTGCCTATAGTAGGGTATTATATTAGGGAACTGTAAACTCTTGACTGAAATTTTAATCCACAACTTACCTATTTTTGCTATTATTATTTTTGGCTATTTATGTACTCATTTCAGGGTAATAGGCTTAAGATCAGCCTCTATTCTAACCGACTTCGTATTTTTTATTGCAATTCCCGCCATGCTAATCAGCCAGTTCGCCAGTCAATCATTAAAAGAAATTTTCAATGCCAAGTTTATTTCTGCTTTTTTAGTAAGCAGTTTTATTATGAGTACAATCACCTATGCCTTCAGCAAGCGTTCTTTTCCCCATAATTTATCCGAGCGCGCCATTTCTTTAATGGTTGCCGCCCAGATTAACACAACCTATTTAGCTATTCCCGTTTTCTTTTTATTCTTCAAAAATATCACCCCGGTTATTTTAGTAATTATCTTGCAGACCATTTTTTTAACCCCTTGCACATTAGCTATTTTAGAATATGACATCTATAAAAAAGAGCAAAGTAATGGTAAAAATCTATCAGATGGTCCAAAACTTTTTTTAAAACACTTATCCCTGATGCTCATCAAAGCGCCTGTCGTACCTGCGGCTGTCCTGGGTGTCATTTTATCCTACTATAGTATAGATTTACCCGTCTCTCTCCTTTCTGCCTTGAGCACAATTGGAAAAGCAGCTGCCCCTGTTTCTCTATTCGTGTTAGGAGTGTCCTTAAAACAAGATAAAATCGTATTAAAAGATGGAGTATTATTAAGAGATATTGTGGGGTTAACTTTCTTGAAAAACTTTTTACACCCTACTATTGCCTTTTTAATGGGCCATTATATCTTCCATCTGGATTCTTTTTGGCTGATTTCTCTGTGTTTGCTTGCGGCTATGCCAGCTGCACGAAATGCTAATTTTTTTGCCCAACGTTATGGGCTAAACGTAACACGCACCAATACCATGATTTTACTAACAACTTTCACTTCCTTTCTTACCATTGGCTTTATTATCACTCTTTTCAAAAAAAACCTGCAGGATTTCATTAAATAATAGCTATAAGCTTTTGATAACTCCTTTCCTTGAAACTATTTTTTCTCTAATAGAGGTTGAAAAACATAAAATTATTTGATAAAATGCTTTCTGATGTTAATTTTTTGGAGAAGATTTATGAAGAAATATTTAATTATAGTATTTTTATTAGTTACCAATTTATCTGCATGGGGGGCATTCCTCACTGAGGCAGAACCCCCCTCATCAATGGGGAGCAGATGTAAGAGCGCGCTAAAGGCAATCATACCGACATCAGCGACAGGTGCAATTGCTTATTCCCCCCTAGGCGCAGAAATATTAGAGAAGGGGATAAAAGGGGCAACTAACATCCTCTCAAGCCCACATTCAAAATTACTTTTTAGTTCAGCAGTAGGAGGCCTTGCAGGACTTACTGCTATGGCAGGGTTCGATTTTTTAGCAAATCACCTGATTACTAGGAAATTTAGCGATTTAGAAGAAAATAAATCTTCTCTCGTCCGAGGAGGAATAATTGGAGCACTCTCTACAGCATTGGTAGGAGTCTATTACCCCCCAGCCACAATATCCCTTCTTATAAACAACGGAATCCTTTCAGGAATAGGGTCAGTAGTATGTGCCATTTCAAGTGCAGCAAGCGCAGTACTCATAACTGACAAATTAGAAGAAATCATGGAAAAGAATTTACCTAATTGGGCACCTGCAGTAGCTTCCCTTGTAGGCGTGGCTATAGGTGGCCCAGCCCTCACCACCCTCTACACTTATGGGGGACAAAACGCAACTATAGCAGCCATCACAGGCTTAGGAATATTAGGCTTAGGGTTAGCATATAAGGCTGTAGAAAAAAACTTGTATTAGCTTTCATAAAGTTTGGGGGGTTCAAAGATGAACTTCATAAAAAGGCTTTGATTTAACTATATTACATAATAGACCTGTTTCTTCCCCTCTATCTGGAGGTAACTTTGAAACAGGTCTAATCTGTTTCACTCTATATGGATCCCCCTAGGCTAAACAGAATATGGGGATTTATGCTATTCCCACCCACAGGGCTATTCAAAGGATAACCGTACTCTAGTGAAGCTGTTAGGCGGTTATAAGTAACACGAATTCCGCCCCCTAAACCCCGCGCACTTTCAGAGGACTTTTCTGATCCTGCAACAGGCGCCCTGTTCCAAATTTTCATTTGAGAGAAATACGAAAAAACTTGCAAATCATCTAAGCCTAGAACATCGGCCAAATGATAAATAAGCTCAATCTTCCCTTCAACGCCACTATCACCTGCTAAAGAAGAAACCGGATAAGCCCCATTGATAGGAGGCCCATCTGAAGAGAAGCGATCAATAGCCAATAAAGTACGCGCTGCATATTGACCCTCTACATAAAACTTAACAGAAAATGGCCCTACTAAGCGCTGCAAACGGGATGCGGTCATTTCAAAATAAAGGGGTTTCCCACTTCCTGTAAGCCTACTTTTGTTGGGGTACTCCTTCCCAATTGGGTTTAAGATAGGCAACCCGTAAGTTCCCTTTAATTGAAGCGAGTTTTGCCCTGCCCATGAATCCAGCCCATCCAAGAGAATTAATAGTTTTAACTGGCGCACACGCTCCTTCGTGACTTGCAAAAAATCAGTGACGTTTTGGCGTTGGTTAAGATACTTTAATTCGGTGCCCCCAAAAAAATT
>JBMDXI010000038.1:0-3202 GCA_048595075.1 Alphaproteobacteria bacterium | reverse complement strand
GTGTGCGTCACCACCCGGTTGCTCCGAATTTCTTGTCCTCATTTTAAACTTTCTCAGCTATAACAAGTATAAAAACATAGTAGAATTTTAGGGAGGGAATACACATGACAAAAACTCTACTCATAATAACAGCTTTAATTTTTTCTTTAGGACCTACTTCTTATGGTTCTTTTCAAGATAATGATCAAAAGGTTCATCGTAAGTTGGCATCAGAGATTCTACAACTCGTCAGGGAAAGTCATTTGGACAGTAAAACGCTCTCTGACAAAGTTGGGATGGAAATCCCATTAGATACGGAGTTGGAGAAACTGTCCAATAACCAGCTTAGAGAATTGCTAAAAGCTCTCATACCTGTCGTCAAAGAAATTAAGAGAAAAATTAAGATAATAGAGGAGATTAAGGATCTATTAAGACAATTTGATTCAAGTTCTTCTACCCTAGCTGAGAGAATTGGAGTAGATGACGTTGATATTCAGTTTATCTATTCTCCCGGGGATTTAGATAAAACGACACTTAATACAATGCGCAAAGTAAAAAAAGCCGTTCAAAAATATGTTGAGAGAGTAAAAAACAAAACACCCCTTGATTAAAAATCTTTTTCTTATATTTAAGAGGGGCCCCTATTGAAGAGGGCTCCTTTTTTATTTTCCAAATTTCATATAAACACCTAATCGACATCTATTCTGAATTTATATATAATCTGATGTATGAAAAAAAACATTGTGCCTAAACCGAGTGAGCCTCAAAAATTAAAGGGACAAACTCCCAAGCGTCACTCTTTTTTTTCTCCCTGGGGATTAGCGGTTATAGTGTTAATAATAGGGGGCGTGCTTATTGCTTTCGATTATATTCCCATTGCAGAGTATCTGCGCTTTAATAAAGAGGAAGATAGACAGGAAATTCTATTAGAGCAGTTACAGCAAGATATTCAAATGATACGAGAAGAACTTCAAGAAAATCAGCTGCAAATTCAACAATTGTCCCTTAAGGTGCAAGAGGAAGGGCCTGAAAAGTATAAAGAGGTGAAAGACTCTCATAAGAAAGCTTGTTGGATTATTCTGTTAAATCGCTTACATCAAAAGCTGCAAGATGGACAACCCTTTGACAAACTTTTAAGTCAATTAGAGGTTGCATTAGCAGGAAATAAAATTTCAGTTGAACCTTTAAAGGTGTTTGCTGCGGAAGGGGTGCCTTCTGATGAATCTTTAAGTGAGCAATTGATCCAGAAGCCGACCCCCTCTGAGCCAACGGTGGATTTGTGGGGCCGGTTTTTGAGTTTTGTTGGACGTCTTATCAGCATCAAAAAAATTGATGCATCAGTGGCCCGACAAGAAGCATATGAACTGTTGCAAGCCCACAAATTATCGCAAGCTTTGGATATTTTGCGATCCCAATTGCCTGAAAACCAACAGTTGATTCGTCAGCTTGAACAGAAGTTGGAGGCTTTAAAAAACCTAGAAGATATAGAATTCTTTATCATTTCGAACTTGCAGGAGTCCCATGTACTTTAAAATTGTTATTTTTACCTTTAAGTTAATTTTTATTTTTGGAGTGTTATTCTGGTTGGTGGATAGCCCTGGAACGGTCCTTATTAATTGGCAGGGTTACGAAGTTAAAACCACGGTTAGCTTTGTCTTTTTTGTCTTGCTTGTTCTATTATTTTTGTTTGCGTTGGTACGGTCGGGGTGGGACGCGATTGTCTGGATGATAAAAAAGATATTCAAATTAGGGGATTTATTCAAAAAAGATACTGATAAATTAATAGCTCAAGCTTTCTTAGACTTAGAATTTGAAAGCTATAAAAGTGCCAAGAAGCTGTCGTTAGAGCTGTCTCATTTATTGCCGCAGTCACCTATCCCCGGGATTTTAATGCTCAAAACATCCCAAGCTACGGGGGATAAAAAACTTGAAGAAATGGCGCTCAACCACCTTAAAAAGTTTGATGAATTCGTTCCCATGGCTTTGTATGAGGAAATGGATAGCGCCTTTAAAGCTAATCAGACGACCCAATTGGAAAAATTGCTTCAATCGGCCGCTAAAAAGTTTTCTGAAGAGGGATGGTTTTTAAAAAATGCTATTCGCTTAGATCTATTAAAGCACAAGTGGGAAGATGCCTTGGTAAATATCGAGAAAGCTGCTAAAAAAGGGATGCATACAAAAGAAACTTTGGGGCATTTAAAGTCAGTGTGTCTTTATAATTTGGCGCTGAATGAAGATCATGCCGTGGGGGTCAGGTTAACTTACCATGAAGAATCTTATCAAGAAGACCCCCTTTTCTTGCCGAATGTGCTGGCGTTTGCCCGCTTATTAAAAAGTAAAAAGGATGCTCGGGCTGCTGAATTACTTTTAAGAAAAGCATGGGAAGATAATCCTAATTGGGAAATTTCTGAAACTTATTGTGCCCTGTTGGCTGAAGATAAAAAGCCCCTTTCCATTGTTCATAAAGCGCAAGAGCTTTTTGATTTACTGCCTGACCATCCTGTGGCGATCATCATGATGATTATCCATTTAATTCAGGCTCGCTTGTGGGCTGAGGCGCACCGATTGATAGGGCAATTGCCCCCTCATACCCCTGAGGCTATTTTGTTGAATGCAGCGTTAGCGAAGCAGGAAAGGGGTGATGCGAAGGGATCCCTTGATCTGCTTATTTCCGCTATTCAACATATGTCGAGTCCTTACAAGTGTTCCAATTGCTATAAGGCTGCAGATACATGGCATTTATCTTGCCCTTCTTGCCACTGCTTTGATAGTCTCTATATGAAGCATTCAATCACCTATAAAAATTGTCTGGAAGCGTTGGAATAGCCTATACTTGGAGATAAAAAGGTTGAGCAGATTATGTGCTTCAACCTTTCTTGACCAAAACATATCTATATATCGGATTGGTTGAAAACAAGATTCATAATAGGGCGCGCTATATAGCTCAATCAATTTAAAGTGAGTATAAAATAGAGAGTTCAATTACCCCGTAGTCCTTCCCCCGTGCTCGACACGGAGGTCTATAACCCTATAGCTACAGCCATGTTGCTGATTATTTAATGGACTCTCGGGTCGGAGCCCGAGAGAATCACGAGGGGGGGTCTTATACTCACTTTATAGGCTATTAACTATAGATATCCATTAAACACCACAGTAATGAACAAGCTCTATTATGGGATATTAACAAATTTTATAGACGGGGTTGAACTTTTTTTATTTGTAT
>JBMDXI010000037.1:0-18617 GCA_048595075.1 Alphaproteobacteria bacterium | reverse complement strand
CAGCCGTTGAGAGATTCTTTGCCCACATCAAAGAAAACAAACGCTTAGCTCTGCGCTTTGATAAACTCGACATTACCTTCTTCTCTTTCTTCGCCCTTGCTTCCATGAAAGTTCTTAACCTACTTTATTAACAGTGCCATATATAACTTACCAGTGCCTGCAGCATTTCCCTGGCAATCATAAAACACGAGCTTTATATACAGCCTGATATCTATCATCCTCTAAAGATGACCGCTGGAAGCGCGTTAATTTACAGCCCATTTTTTCATAGAATTCATTGGCGTTAGGGTCGCTCCACACAAGAAATTCTTTCCATCCATTTTGGTGGGCTGTTTCACAGGCGAAATTCCATATTTTACGGCCCCATCCTTGCCCCATAAAATCAGGGTGCAAATAAAAATGGGCTAATTCTATTTCTTGATCTTCATTTTGGGTGAAACTATAAAAGCCCCCTAACTTATCATCTATATATACCATAACGATTGTTGAGGTTTCAAAAACATCTGCTGTTAAAGATAGGTTTTTCATAAAGGCTGTCATAAAAGAATCTGGGTACCCCCAATAACCTTTAGATATTTTTAAAAGGTCGTTAAGCGCATCAAGGTCTTTTTGTTCAGCTGGACGATGATGAAATGGTGTCAATTTTTTATTTTTTTCTTAAGAATTGAAACACGATCAAAAGAACGACAAATAGCCTCTTCACTTAATAATTTCTGATCGATGGCTTTTTCAACAACGCGAATAAATTTTTCTGGTAAATAAGGGTCTTCTTGGAAATTGTCTATTCCTTTAGCAGCTGCTTTATTATTGGAAAAAATAACCATGTCGTTCCCGGCTGCAAAGGCCCGTATAATAGATTCTTCAAAAGAATAATGTTGTTGGATAGCTGTCATATGTAAATCATCACTGATGATTACGCCTTGATAACCTGCGGCGCGCAATTTAGCCAAGGTGCCTTTAGAAAAAGTAGCAGGATATTTGGGGTCTAGGTGCTTATTAAAAATGTGGGCCGTCATGACTGTATCTATCTTTTTGGTATGAACTAAATCAAAAAAAGGTTCCATTTCACTTTCTTCCCATTGCTCTGACACATCCACAAAACCTTCATGAGTATCACCTAAAGCACTTCCGTGACCGGGAAAGTGTTTAATAGAATTTAACACAGCATACCCTTCCAAGGCTTCTATCATCACTTTTGCATATTTAACAATAGAATGGGTGTCATGACCAAAAGAGCGTTCTAATCCACCGATCACAGGGCAAGTATAATGAAGGGGGTCGCGATCCACACAAGGTGCAAAATCCAAATTAAACCCATATTCTTTAAGTTCTTGCGCTAATTCTTCATAATGCTTTAGCGCTTCAGCCAAGGGAAGGTGGGCCACTGCTTTGGGGGTTTTAAATCCTTTAAATCCTTTGGCGGGAGATAGTCGTTCGACTCGACCTCCTTCTTGATCGACGGCCATAAACAAAGGTAAATAAGTTTTCTGGGTTTTCAAAAATTGGTTTAATGCTTTTAACTGCGTGGGGGATTCAATATTATATCCAAATAAAACAACACCCCCCACAATTCCTTCTTGGATCTGACGGGCCACAAGCTGGACTTTTTCATCCTCTATTTGGGCTCCATGAAAACCCACTATTAATAAGTGGGCAATTTTTTCTGAAAGTTTCATTTACTATTCCTCTGTCCAACCATGCTTTACTGCGACTTCCCGCATGTGTTTCCTTAATTTATCAAAAGCGGAAACCTCTAATTGACGAACGCGTTCTTTAGAAATATGCAGATCTTTTGCAACTATTTCAAGTGTATCAGGCGGTTCTTTTAAGCGCCGGGATTTAATAATAGATATCTCACGGGGTGTGAGCGCCTCAAACCCTTCTAACAGCAACTGGGCTTCATGTTTTTTTTGCTCTTTATCTAAAAAAGCCTCTTCCTGGGTAGGACGATCTGATTCTACCCAATCTTGCCATTCTTCTTCTCCTGTATCACCTGTTTGAGACACAGGAGAATTTAAAGAAGCATCACCCCCCCACAACCGCTTTTCCATTTCTCTTACCTCTTCTTCTTCAACCCCTAATTCTTTAGCAATGGATTCTATCGTTTCATCATTCAAGGAAGAAAATTCCTGATCATCTTCTTGAATCTTCTTTTTAAGGCGCCTCAGATTAAAAAATAATTTTTTTTGTGCCCCGGTGGTGCCTATTTTTACCAACGACCATGATTTCAAAATATATTCTTGAATAAAAGCTTTAATCCACCATAAGGCATAGGTGGAAAAACGATGACCTTTTGTAGGATCGAATTTTTTTAAAGCATGGAGAATCCCTAAATTTCCCTCTGCAATCAAGTCAGCCAAGGGTAAGCCATACCCTTTATAGCCGGCGGCAACTCTTGCTACCAGTCGTAAGTGGCTGGTTACCAATTTTTCTGCTGCTACTTTATCTTGCTTTTTAACCCAGTCAGTCGCTAATTCGTATTCTTCATCGGGCTGTAAAAAAGGATATTTCTGAATAGACTTAAAATAAGAGTTCAAATCATCGTGGGTATCAAAGGCAGAAAAGCTATGAGAAATTGAGGATGTTTCAGAATCCTTAGGATGAGGAAAAGTATCAGAATGTGAAGATTCTACCATTCAGGATTCTCCTTCTCAGCAGAAGCAGCCAAAAGAATCATGGGGGTATCCTCAGTTAAAATATCCTCCAACTGCTTATGAAGGTTATTCAGGGTTTTTTGCACAAACTGTTCCCAAATACTGGTCCGATTTGTGATATCAAAATCTCGAGGAGTAATCTGACATTTATCCATCATCCTCAACTCAATTTTCGTGGTTTCCTCACAACAGGGAGACCCTGCAATTTCTAAACTTAGGATAATATTGACTGATAGGGTAGCATCTTGTTTTTTCCCCTCTAGGAGGGGCTCTATATTCTCTTCCATAACGCGGGCGTCTAAGATACGTAAGACAGCTTTTCCCATAGTGCCTGTAGCCTTTAAGTGGGAACCGGCCCAATTTTGAATCTCAGTTGCTAAAGAACGAGGGTAAATACGGGTCTGTTCAATGGGCAAGACCGGCGAATCATTCACAAGTAATAAATCTGCCACATTCAGGGAAAGAGGAGCTGCTTGTTCATTGACAGGCTTAGGTCTATGGCAGGCCGTTATCATGAGAATACAGCTTAATATAACATAAAACTTTCTTATTTTTTTACTCATGCCAACCTTATAAAAACTATAACAGCTCTATAAACTTAAAACAAGTTCCCTCATCATCAGGCATTTTAGAGGATATTTCGATGAGGTTTTCGTTGACCTAAAAAGAGACGTGTTGCTACAATAGGGTCAATGTAAAATTCAAAATTGGACATGGAGGCCAAGAAGTGAAAAAAGTCTTACTAGCTGGTTTAATTCTATCTACCTTATGGGGGAATTTTGTATATGGAACCCGTAAAAAAGGAACCCAAAGCCCTGGGTTACCCTCCCCACATCTTACTTCTCAGCCAATTGGAAATCCCCAAAGCCCAATAAAAGATCCTCACGAAAGAGAATGGCTTAGAACGAACTTCCCTCAGAGTAATGGGAATTATAACCTATGGGCTCGGGTAAGATATGGCACCCTTCATTCGGGAGGGATTGCTTCTGATGTCTTCGAGCAGTTAAAAACCAGAGAAAATTCTTGGCCCATGTTGTACTATGTAAGTTCCGAAAAGTTTGACACCCTTACAGATCCTGGTCTCATCAATGGTCTTAATATTATTTTTGATAAGGCTGAGGATATGCAGTCTGTATTAGATAAGGTAAACCGAAAGGTTATGGATAATAGTGGCAAGCCCGGAGCTGCTACCCTTTATAATTTTCTTAGATTAGCAGAGGAAATATCTGTCTTATATGAAGTTGGAAAAAAAATAAAAAATAACGAGGAGCATAGGCAGGAAATAGGATTTGAAGAAGAGGGAAAAAGTAGTAAAGATCAAAATTCCCTTATCTGAGGTTTTCAGATTGTAAGGCTCCCTGAATTTATTTTTGACCTTCCTTTGTTAAGGAAAATAACAGCTGTTCCTTATTTTTCCTATGGAATGGTCATATCCGCTGATAATTTAATTAATCTTGTGAATAAGTTCTCAAACAAAGCTCTTGAACTCGATATAGTGGTAGAAACAGAAAAATTGCCACAGCTTGATAAAGTATTTTTCAACAAAGGCTATCAATGTGCAGTCTCAAAACAGCCGGGGACTGACGGCGATTTTTCACGGTTACAATGTTCATTACCAAAACTTAAAAAATTAGGTGACTGGAAAGGAATTAAGGATATATCAGCTTATTATGAATGGTTTATTACAACCATGCCAGAGTTATTGAAAAAAGGATGCCCTCATTCTCTGCAGGCCTGGACAATTCGAAGTCTGGCAGGGAAAGCTGAAAAAACAGTTATTTATGCAACTTATGGAATAGAAGGTAAACAGGAAAAGAGAGTTTATAACAGTTTTCCTTTGTCTTCAAACCAAATTGAGAGAGAAGTTGTCAAAGAATCTTCCCCCGACGGAGCCCAAGATACCTTTCATGCAATTTCTTTTCGCCTCCAACAAACTCCCTGGAAGTGGAAAACAATAATCTATTCAATTTTTTCAGAATCGAAAGAAAAGAAAATTGCCTATAGGGCTCAAATACATTATGAGGGGTCAGAACTTACAGAACAGCAAATTAAGGAAAAAATAGAGGGCGAGAAAAAAAGGGGAATATGAAAGGGGGATTTTTATATTCAAATTAAATGAATTCAGCTATAAAAAGGTAATTTTCCAGCAACGCTATTGTTTTTCTGAATGTAAAAATCTTTCTCCTTGCAGAAGGTCCCCTATTGAATACTTGTATTTAAAGCAGCTTTTGCTAGAATTAAAATAACTGTGGAGGAATTATGTCATTTTATAAACTATCATTTAAATCTTATCTAGTGCCCGTATTATTGAGTTCTTTTTTAGCTGTTTCTTCTGTATGGGGTGCAGCAGCGCCAGAAGAACAACCCACAAAAACATCGACTCAACATCATGCGCGAAATTATAAACATAATGTTATTCCTGCTACTCGTGAGACAAAAGAGCATTTAAAGAGCATCCTTAAAGAAAAAGGAGGAAGCCTTATAGAAATATCAGGTGGGGTTACAGCAGGTGCTTCAGCAACCCTTCCAACATCGGATTTACGAAATCCATTATTCAGTAATATTCCAATACAAGACCAGGGATCAGAAGAATCTTGTGTTGGGTTTTCTGGAGCTGCTGCAACAAGCTGCTACTTTATTAACGAAGAAAAACAACCCCCCATTCAACTTTCAACAACTTTCCTCTGGACGGAAGCAAAAAGCAAAGAGGGAACCCTCTCACAAAATGTAGGCGTGCAAATTCCAGACGCACTGGCTATTTTGGTAACGCAGGGGATATGTCCCGCCACTCAAGACCCTGACACAGCTATTGATGAAGTACAACTTCCATCAGATCAAGCCATACAAGCTGCTAAAGCATATATTATTCCAGCCAATAGTGTTGTGTCTTTGCCAGAGCCTTCAGCCCCTAACTTTCTAAGTGTTGCCACCCAACTTTTAACTCAAAATCACCCTATTTGGATGGGTATTCAGCTTTTTGAAGCTTCTAATTGGTTTGTCAAAGAGTGGGAAACTATTGTTGATGGACAATGGGAAGGCCAAATCGTGATGCCAGGATCTTCTGATTCGTCCATAGGAGGACACGCTATCCTTATCGTTGGATTTGATGGTACAAATTTTATTTTCAGAAACTCTTGGGGTACTGGGTGGGGTAAAGGAGGGTATGGATTTATTCCACAGGCTTATTTATGTCAACATGGCTTTAATCCTTTTGTTTTTGTGCCCTCTGGCGCCTCGTTTGCACCTGTTAATCAAACATCTGGGCAAGCAGGAATTGGATTAGCTCCAGCTTCTCCAAAGGAACCTCATACAACACCTGTTGTAACTCCTTCTACCTCGTCACACCATCCTCACAGTTTATCCTTAAGCAGTTTAGGAAAAGACATTGAACATGCTGCTAACACAGTGGGAGGGGGTATTATTCATGCTGCTACAAGTGCTTTTCATGCTTTAGAAGCTCCATTTAAACACGGCCATAGTCATACACAACCTCCTTCTGAAAGATAAGAAGTGGGGAGCCTACTCTATACTATAGGCTTACTTGGTACGGGGCAAATCCCTACTATAAGGACGCTCATTCTAAAGGAGTGAAACATAAACGGAGGTTAAAATAGTAAAAATACTGCACCCATTTAAAGCGCTTCTTTTAAAGAGAGAATATCTTTCGCGCTTAACAAAAGAAGGAACCCTTTTGCATAAAGCAAAACACCACTTGCACCAAAGTCATCAAGCGCGCATGAACCTTAAATTGCAACGATTATCTAATGAACTTCTGAAGAAAAAGGTAACCTATACGGCTGTGGGTGTGGCTAGCCTCCTCATTGTTATTAAAGGTCTTGCCTGGCTTTATACAGATTCCATCAGTATATTATCAACCCTCACAGATTCTATATTGGACTTGGGGGCTTCTTTGATGAATTTATTTGCCATTTATCATGCTGCTCGTCCCCCTACCAAGGATTATAAATTTGGGCATGAAAAATTAGAGTCGCTTGGGGCTCTAGGTCAAGCAATCTTGATTACTATATCAGGGATTTTTATCTTTAAGGCTTCTCTCGAGCGGCTTTTATATCCCCATCCTATTCATCATGCAAGCACAGGTATTGGCGTATTAATTTTTTCTTTAGTTATTACAATAGCGTTGGTACTTTTCCAAAGAAAAGTTATTAAACAAACGAAATCCCTAGCCGTGATGGCTGATTCAACCCACTATAGTTCTGATATTTTTTTAAACATCGGAGGCTTCATAGCATTGGGATTATACATATGGCTGGGCTGGTCTTTTTTCGACAGTTTAGTAGGGTGTCTTGTTGCGCTTTATATCTTTTTTGCAGCTTACACCGTTACGAAAAGATCATTTCGTATATTGCTCGATGCGGAAATTCCTTTACAAGAGCAACAAGCAATTTTAGCTCTTTTGCATGCGCATGAAGCTGTGAGAAAAATAGAGCAGTATAAAACCCGCACCTCAGGAGATAAAAATTTTATTTATGCCACTATTCTTTTTGATGAAAAGATGACGGTAGCCACAACGTATGCTGTTTTAAAAACCCTTGAAAAAAATATCTTAAAGATATATCCTTACACAGAAGTATCTCTGTGTTCGAAACCCTATAAAAATGAAAAATGATGCAACCTACCCCTACCCCGTCTCATTCTCTTTTTAGTCGCCTTCGGCGTCATTTTTTTTCAGGGCTTTTATTTTTAACGCCTATTATTTTAACTCTTTATCTCATTGTATGGTTTATTGGGATTACTGATAATTTAGTAAGACCTTTTTTTCCTGCAGAATGGCTTTTTATTGATAAATATGTCCCTGGCTATGGTCTTATTATTCTCCTCATTGGGGCCACCGCAATTGGGTTTATGGCGAAAGGATTTTGGGGCCGCTATTTTATGCGCCGCAGTGATCATCTTCTTTCTAAAATGCCTATTGTGCGGGGGCTTTATACGACTATTAAGCAACTATCTCAAGCGGTATTGGATAAAGATTCCTCCTCTTTTAAAGAAGTAGGGCTGATTGAGTATCCTCGTAAAGGTATATGGTCATTGTGCTTTATAACAGGCCGCACTGAAGGGGAAGTAAAACAGGCCCTTTCGGAACCTGTTGTTAACGTATTTATCCCTACTACCCCCAACCCCACCTCAGGCTTTCTCTTATTTGTCCCTAAAAAAGACATTCAAGTTCTTAAAATGAGTGTAGAAGAAGGGCTAAAAATGGTTATTTCAGCCGGAGTCATTACGCCCCAAATAAAATCTACTAGTAAAAAAGAAACGAATACATAAATTTCCTCCTTTATTAAAGTATTACGTGTGTTATTATAAGTAATACAAAGTAAATGAATTATTAATATTATATACAGGAGGAATAAATGATTAAATTTCCCAAAACAGCGCTCGCTTTTATTATTACTTCAGGGTTTGTTTGTGTAACTCAAGCCGCATTTCAACCTACAAGAGATGAGTCTACTGGACGCTCGAGTTTGAGTAGCTCTATGGCTTTTGACATCTCTTCATTTCAACAAGTTCCCACTGGAGAAACTTCTCTTAGCTCTAGCACATTAAATTTATCTACCCTTCAAACACCTGCTGATCAAGATAGGGTCGTTAGTCCTCTTATTGCTACAGTGCCCGATGTAAATGTTCCATCAGAACCAACTTCTATTTCTCATCTCCCTGATGTTGTTCCCCAAGAAGATAAGAATGAAAAAGCTTACCAAGATATAACCCAACAACTCACGCAAGAAATAGGTGGAGCCTTATCTCTCGAAGAAGCTCCCCCTAGTCGTGCGCCCTCTCCCTCTACAGGGGTAAGTTTGGGGGAAGAGCTTGAAGAGGCAGAAAAGGCGACTGATGATGAAGAAGAAATGGGGCTGATCTTAAACCTTCCACAAACATCTATCAACAAATCCGAGACTCATACATCTACGACCGAAGATACGCCTGCAATGCTTGTGGAGATATCTACTCCAGAAACTACACCCACAGTCTCCTCCCATGAGAAAAATTCATCATCTGAGACTGTATAGCTAATTCATTATTAAAGTGAATACATCAACTTGATTAGGGTGAATATATGCTCATGTGTGCATCACTTTACGTTGATGGATTCAATAGAAATTTGAAATATCTTAATACATTAAGGAAAAAAGGAAGATAAACTATCTTCCTTTTTTATTATAGCTGGAAACTTATAAAATTATTACGTCGAAATTCGTCGCTGGTGTAGGTCTCTACACGTTCACTCCTCATTTCTCGTCCTCATTTTAAACTTTCTCAGCTATATAAGGTTGGAAAATTTTAAAATAAACACCCATGAAGGTTAAATACCTGGTTTTAATTTAATCCTATTGACTTAAACTTTATAGGTAGGTTAGGCTTAAAAAATAACAGGGAACAACATGACATTCTTTAAAAATATTTTCTTTTTTATGGTGGTAGCTCTTCTTCATAATGGGGCAATGGCTAGTAGTGATATTATAGAGGCGGATTCCTCTCTACCAGCGCCGGAAGAAAAAAAGAATGGTTATAGCTATGGTCTTTCCATTTCTGATAAGCAAGCCCAAAAATTGGTTCAGAAATTTGGCCCCTTTGTATATTTACATCCCAAGGACAAATATTTTCCTTCATCTGTTAAAGATTACGTAGAAAAAAGTTATATCCAGTGTTACGAAGATAAAAATGCTAAAAAACTGGTTTTTACAGAGAAATATGAGGATCCAACTCTTGATACATTAGCTACTTTAGCGGATGAAAAAGATGGAGGGCGCAATTGTCGAATTATCTTAAAAAATAAAAAAAAGGATTTAGTGGGCTCTTTACCTCTGCGTGATGGTAGAATTACAGCGCCTGCTTATGTCAACATTTATGAAGCAAATTCAAATTATTATATTTTACAATTCGCCTTCTTCTATCCTTATAACGGCCCTACAATTGGTTTAGGAAAATTAATCCCTATAGGAGCTCATGAAGGAGATTGGGAACATTTAGATGTTCATGTAGTACGTTCTAAAGGAGGTAAAAATTTTGAGGTGAAGCGTGTTCATTATGCAGCCCATCAACAATTTAGGGGTGGAATGCGTGAATTAGGTCAATTCGAATTTTTCCAAAAACACCCGGTGGCCTATTCAGCTTTGCATGGTCATGGAAGCCTTCCCAAACCAACTAAACTTGATGGGAATTTAGATTCAGCTAAAAAAAGCAACCACGTATGGGATTGTGGAAAGTATCATGAAATTGTGGCAATTAATGGTAAACCCTTAGAAGGTGAAGGTTGGGTGCGTTTCAAGGGGTCTTATGGGGAAACACAACAAGGAAAGAATAATTTCTTTTGTAACTCCCCCGGAGGACCAATGTGGCAAGGTTGGTGGCGTATGAAAGGGCGTACTACCTATAACTTGATTGATGATTTAGGAGACGATAATTCATCGTTGCCAATTAAAAATAAAAAAGGAAAAGGAACACGATCTTTTATTTATGAATGCCCCAGTCGCCTAGCTGAAGACTTTTGTGTGGAGTTTGTGCAGGAAAACGACAATGACTATGATGGAGATATTCCCCCTTTCAAAATTATTCAAGGAAACGTTTTAAGAAAAGTGGTAGGAACTAAAACTCTTTATAAGTCTCAAGATGCCTTTAAACTAACGAAGAGTGGAAAGACATACAAATATTGCTTTAAAAGGCCTAAAAAGACTCATCTTGAAAAAATAAAGTTTATCTGGGCCACTGAGGAAGTTCCCCCTATTGATCTGGGTCTTAAAGTAACAGGTTTTGAGTATGTGGGAGAAGATAAAGAAATTAATTAAGATTTCTTCTTTATGAAAGGATATCCGTCGCGAAATAAAAATGCCTAAAGCAGTCATTCTTAAAAACTACGCCATTCCTAAATTGTCTATTCCTGCAGAAAAGCCGCGGGGATATAAAGATTTAACAATTTTTGATTTATCTTCTCATCGGCGGGCTAAAGTTTCTTTAGATTTTGGCCTTAAAATACGAGATCCTAATTTCAATATTTTTGTTATTGCGGGAAATAGAACAGGCACCGCCCAAGAAGTAGTTCAATACATTCAGACGGTCTTAGCGGGAGATCCTTTGCCGCCGGACATAGTTTATTTAAATAATTTTAAATCTCCTACTAAACCCCATGTTTTTCAGTTTCCCACTGGAACTTCTAAGAAATTTAAAGAAAAATTGATGGGGTGTATTTATACGATTAAAGAAGCTTTATTAAAAAGCTTTGCAGACCCTGACTTTATTAAAGAACTCAAAAAAACAGAACAAACAGTTGAAGATTTGATTCAGCATACTCTCGATAAAACGCGACATTATGCATTGATGCATGGTTTTGACTTACAACGAGCTGCTGATAGTAGCATTATCATTGTTTTCAAAGCTGAAAAAGAGGACATTCCTGTGGAAGATCTTCCCTTAGAAACGCAACAAAAGTTGCAAATTTTTTTAAAAAAAATAGAACAAGGAATTTCTGCTCTTAATCAGGTGGCGCTTATTGAAGAAAATAAGTTAGTAGAAAAATTAGAGGCTCTTAAATTTAATCGGGCGTTAAACATTATTTCTCCTCATCTTTCCAAACTCATTCAAGAATTTAAAGAAGTAGAAGGCTTACAAAACTGGATTCAGTCTTTGCAAGAAGACATGACCCATCATCTTTATCTTTTCTTGAATACAGAGCGTAAACCTAAAAAAGATGAGCTCTCGCTAGAGGAATGGTATGCGGTTCATATTTTGGTATGTAATGAAGGGCTGACTCACCCACCTGTGATCTTCGAACCAAACCCTACTTATGAGAATTTATTTGGATCAATTAAATATCATACGGCGCCAATGGGGGGCTTTGAAACAGATTTTACGATGATTTTTCCAGGCTCTCTCCATAAAGCTAATGGGGGCATTCTTATCTTAAGAACAGAAGAAATAGCTACTAATTCCCAGGCGTGGCATTTTTTAAAAGCAGCTCTTCGTGACAAAGAAATTCGTATAGAGGAGTTGCATCGTATGACAGGAGTGCCATTTTTGGATGCCCCTCAACCTCAAGCTACTCCTTTGAATGTCCAAATTGTGCTCATAGGGGACTCTAAATGGTATTATTCTTTCTTCTATGCGGACGATGAGTTTCAAAATTATTTTAAAATCAAATCAGACGTTGATGCAACAATTACAATTACCCCTAAAAACTTGTCGGTTCTCGGTTACTTATTGCAGCAATATTGTACAAAAGTCCTTAGCATTCCCGCTGAACCTTCAGCTATTAGTAGTGTGGTAAGTTATGGATGTCGGTTAGCAAATCATCGTAAAAAAATAACAGCGGATGTGCTTATTTTTAAGGATATTTTAAAGGAGGCCAGTGTTATTGCGGGTAAGTACAGTAAGAAAATCAGCAAAATAGATATTATTCAAGCAATTGAGGGGCGCCATCACCGTAATTCAAAATTCCAAGATTTAGAGCAAGAGTATTTAGAAGAAGACCTTATCATGATAAAAACCCGCGGAGGGGCAGTCGGACAAATCAATGGATTAACTGTAGAAACAATAGGTGCTGAAACCTTTGGAAGTCCTTCCCGTATTACAGCGCGGACGTATATGGGACGGCATGGCATTATCAATATTGAACATGCTGTTGATTTAGGGGGGCCTATTCAACATAAAGGAGTATTGGCGCTAGAAGGATTTTTAAAGGGACTGCTGGCGAAGACGATTCCTATCTCGTTTTCGTGTAACATTACGTTTGAGCAAAACTACACTGGTGTGGAGGGGGATAGTGCCTCCATTGCTGAGCTATTAGCCATCCTTTCTTCTTTATCGGGGGTGCCCTTGCGGCAGGATTTAGCAATTACTGGTTCTATGAATCAGTTTGGCATTGTACAGCCTATTGCAGGAGTTAATGAAAAAGTAGAGGGCTTTTTCTTTGCCTGTAAACGACAAGGTTTAACAGGAACACAAGGGGTCATGATCCCGAAAGGGAATGCAACCAATCTCAATCTTATGCCCGAAGTTGCAAAAGCTATTGATGAAGGCAAGTTTCATGTGTGGAGTTTTGATGATGTCTTTGACGCGGTTGAATTATTTACAGGCCTAGAATCTGGCCATCAGAACTTTTTGAAAGAAACGCCGAAATCCAAGGAAACTGTTTTCGGACGGGTATATGCACAATTAAAATTCTATGACGAGGAATTAAGAAATAGAGGGCCTCTTGTTACATAAAAGGAAAATTTAATTGACAATCTTCAAAAATCGTGCAAGGTAAAAGTATTCGTAGGAGCCTAGGAATGAAGGCTTTGTTATTGTTTAATTTTTAAAATAAAATAGGTAAAGTAATGTCAAAAGACACTCAAAAAACTGAATTTGTAGGGTGGCGTGCGCTTGTGTGGCCAATCCACAATTATGAATTAAAGAAATTCTTGCCCATGGGCTTGATGATGTTCTGCATCTTGTTTATATACACCGTTTTGCGTGATACGAAGGATGCTATTTTGGTGAATGCGCCAGGGGCGGGAGCTGAAAGCTTATCCTTTGCGAAAGGACTGGGGGTCACTTTTTCAGCAGTGCTTTTTATGGTGCTGTATACAAAGGCAGCTAATATTTTTGGTCGCATTGGCTTATTTTACGTAACTGCACTACCGTTTTTAGTTTTCTTTGCATGTTTTGCGTTTTTTATCTACCCCAATAAAGACATGTTCCATATGTCCTTGGAAACCATTCAAGCTTATCAAGCAGACTATCCCAGTCTCACCTGGATTGTTCCGTTGATAGGAAATTGGACATATACCTTATTCTATATTTTATCCGAATTGTGGGGAAGTGCAGTCTTATCTCTACTCTTTTGGCAGTTTGCGAACGCTATTACTCCTGTAAAAGAAGCCAAACGCTTTTACGGTATGTTTGGGTTTGTAGGGAATTTCGGTCTTTTGTTTTCAGGACCTGCAATTATTTACTTTTCACAACTTACCCAAAAGATGGGACTTGATCGTACAGAAGCTTGGGGTTTGACCTTAAAATACCTCATGGCCTTAGTGGTGCTAGCAGGAATT
This sequence comes from Alphaproteobacteria bacterium, assembly GCA_048595075.1. Classification (GTDB taxonomy): domain Bacteria; phylum Pseudomonadota; class Alphaproteobacteria; order UBA7879; family UBA5542; genus JBAWWO01. The sequence continues at coordinate 4,918 of JBMDXI010000037.1, read as the reverse complement.
ATTTTGTTGATCACTTTCTATTGGATGAACAAAGTTGTTTTAACTGACAAGCGCTATTATGACCCTGAAGCTATGGGTGAAAAGAAAGGTAAAAAAGAAAAGCCAGGCTTGATGGAAAGTTTCCGTCATATTATCGAATCTCCATACTTGGGATTGATTGCGGTGCTCGTGCTAGCTTACGGTGTTTCTATTAACCTGTTTGAAGGGGTATGGAAGGGACAAATTAAAATCGCTTTCCCCAATGAAAATGATTATAACGCTGTTATGGGTGGGCTTTCTACATTAACCGGCGCTATTGCTGTGATGTTCATGTTAATTGGAAGCAATATTTTGCGTCGTTTCTCTTGGAGAACTGCTGCTCTTATTACGCCGGTGGTATTGATAATTGGAATCGGTATATTCTTTGGCGTGATTGCCTATAACAATACCTTCGTACCAGAAGGTTTAAAAATTGCTGAAGCTTTAGCACAAGGGTTGATGAATCGTGAACTTATCGTATTTGTTGTCTTCCTAGGACTGACTGTAAATGCCTTTGGTAAAGCGGTGAAATATTCGTTGTTTGACCCTACAAAAGAAATGGCTTATATCCCCTTAGATCCTGATCTTAAGGTTAAAGGTAAGGCTGCTGTAGACGTTATCGGTGGTCGTGGTGGAAAATCGGGAGGAGCTTACATTCAAATGGGTCTTTTGACAATATTTGGGGGTAGCGCTTTGTACCAATTAGTACCTATTATTGCGCCAATCGTCTTGGGTGTTGTGATTTTATGGCTTTGTTCTGTCTTTGGACTTAGCAAGAAGTTCCAACAAATTACGCATGATAAAGCCGCGTAAAAAGCTTAGAGTAATAATGATAAAAAGCCCTCAAGTTTGAGGGCTTTTTTATTACCCTTTAACATTAAACTGAGGTTATTAAAAACCTTTTCCCCCAAAAAGCAAAAGGGATTTTGGCTCTGTATGCGTTCATATGAGTGGGGGTCCTTCACTTAGATTCTTTTCACCTCTCCTTCGCTATCAATTTCTAAAACAGATGTTGCGATGCTTTCCACAAAATCTCTATCATGTGATACAAACATAAGAGTGCCCGGATATTCTTTAAGCATTGCACTTAAAACTTCTGTACTTAATATATCCAAATGGTTAGTAGGCTCATCTAGTAGCAAAAAATTTGGAAGTTTGGACAGCAAACAACAAAGAGCAAGTCGAGATTTTTCTCCACCCGACAATACTCTTACATATTGATTCAGCATGCTGCCTTTGAAGAGAAAAGACCCTAAGAGTGCTCGTTGCGTTTGATTACTAAGACTGGGATTTTGTCGTTCAAGAGTTTCAAGAACCGTAAGATTTTTATTCAAGCTATCTGCAATATCTTGCGTATAGTGTTCTAGATGAATATTCGTACCAAATGTAATAGATCCACTCAAAGGAGGAATAATCCCACTAATTGTTTTAAGCAGTGTGCTTTTTCCAATACCATTCAACCCAATGATCGCGATTTTCTCTCCTCGCTGGAGGGTTAAAGAAAGCTTTCGAATAAGAGGTGTTTCATAACCCACATCTACGTTTTCAAGTTTTAAAGCTTCCTTTCCACTTTTTGGAAAATCAAAGTTAGGAACCTTTAAGGATACGTGAGCAGGATCCATCTGAATTCCAGAAAGCACCTTATCAAGCTTTTCAATCATCTTCATCCGGCTCTGCGCTTGAGCAGCTTTCGAGGCCTTTGCCTTAAATCGATCCACAAACTTTTGCATATGTTGCTGTTTTTTTATAATGTTGCGGGCCATGTTTTCAGCTGTCTGTTGGTTTTGTTCCTTTTGTTCTAAGAAGCTATCAAAGTTTCCTTTATAAGCCGAAAGAGCTCCTTGATTTAAATACAAAGTAACGGTGGATACATTATTCAAAAAAGATTTATCATGAGATACAAATAATAAAGTCCCAGGAAACCGAAGCAAATAAGACTCTACCCATTCAATGCTAGGTAAATCGAGATGGTTCGTAGGCTCATCTAAAATAAGAAAATCAGGCTTTGCAACTAGAATACGCGCAAGCTCTAAACGCATCCGCCATCCTCCTGACAAAACTGTTGGGGAAAGAGAGAGTTGTTTTTGTTTAAAACCAAGCCCTAAAAGAATTTTCTCCGCTACTCCTTCAAGTTGATATCCCCCTAAAGTTTCATAATGTTTTAAGGCTTTTTCGTATTGCTCATAAAGATCATCGGAATAGGCTATCTCCATTTGTTTAAGAAAACTTTCCATTTCTTCTTTTAAACCTAAAATCTCCGCATTTCCCGCCAAACACTCTTCTAAAATAGTAGGCTTCGGATAAGGATTTGGAGATTGTGGCAAAAAGGACATTTTTAATCGATTTGGTTTTATAACCTGCCCCTGATCTGGTATTTCTTTCCCCGAAATAATGTTAAGAAGGGTGGTTTTCCCTTGGCCATTAGCTCCAACTAGGGCAATCTTTTCCTCCCCTGGAAAATGATAGGTGACGTTATTTAAAATAGTCCTGTCCCCAAAAGACTTTAAAATTTTTTCAATGCGAATAATAAAAAACGGCTCTCTTTATTTAAACTATACAAAAGAATAAAAAGCCGCACGAAGGAATTTTATTGAGAATAAAAATCGGTGCGGCATACAAAATATGTATGCCGAAATCAGCTTGTGATGATGGGAATCCACAGTAAAGATAAAACAAACTTCATAATGAGAGCATTATACCAAAATGTTTGCAATAGTCTATTAACTTTTGTATATCGCAAAGACACTTTGATTGTACACGAGGTGCGAACGCGTAGTTAACCTCCACCAGCACCGAGTAACAACGTTCTGCAATTATAAGGGACGCGCTATAACTCTATCCTACAGGAGGCCGCTGACAGTCTCATTTCATATGAACGCATACACGGCACGACTTAAAACGTGGATATGGTTGGGAGACATAAGCCCAGCATCTACTTCGCTACAGTGACCATGGCCGGGCGCAACAGGCGGCCATGAAGTGTGTACCCTTTTTGGAACACCTGCACGACAGTGCCTGTTTTATGATCGGGGCTTTCTACCTGGCTAACAGCTTGATGCAAAGCGGGATCAAAAGGGGCGTTGACGGGGTTAACGACTTCTATTTTATGCTTGCTAAAAACTTTCGTTAATTCGTCGTGGGTTAACTTCAACCCCTCACATAATGTTTTCAGGAAGCCATCTTTTTGGCGTTCTTCGAGGGGGATACTTCCTAAAGCACGCTCCAGGGTATCCTCAATGCTAAGGAGATCACGGGCAAATCCAGCAATCGCGTATTTCTGGGTATCTTCTTTTTCTTTATGAGCTCTTTTTTGGGTATTATCTACTTCGGCAAGGGCCCGCAAAAGTTGATCTTTTAAAAGGGCAATTTCTTCTTCAAAATTCTTTTCAGGAGGCTGAATGGATTTTTCTTCTGACGCCGAAAGACTTTCTTCGGAAGATGGTTGCTCCACCTGTTCATGAGGATGATTTTTTTCCATTTATAATTCTCCTTTTTAAGTGGTCGGGGCGAGAGGATTCGAACCTCCGACCCCCTGGACCCAAACCAGGTACGCTACCAGACTGCGCTACGCCCCGAAATCACTTGCTTAGTAAATAGCATTAAGTAGGGTTTTTCGGCAAGTAAATTTTACAAGAATATGGATGAAGTGATAAAAATTTAAGATTCCAAGCTAAATGTAATTGTACTGACTACTCTAATTTTCTTTTTGACGCTTCTTTGTTCGCTGTAATCTTGATCTTCCCCATAAGCATCACCCCCATTGATTTGGACAAGACCTTGATTAGCAGAACGAATGCCCCCTACTTTAGCCCCTGAATCAATCGCAAACTGAGAAGCGGCTTCCCGTGCATTTTTAGTGGCCTCTCCAATAAGGACAGGGCGAAGCTCTAAAAACTTTGTGTAGTAGAAATGCGGATAGCTGGAAACAAGAACCCCTTCCTTCAGCAACTTCCCAATCTGACTATTAGCCTGAACCACTAACTCAACATCGGATGTTCTCACCTTAACAGCTTGTTCAAAAACATAACGATTTTTGATTTTTTCAGCAGAAGATCCATAGTGGGAAGCCCACTTATCTGTCACACTAGTACTCTCAAATTTTATGTGATCTGCTTGAAAACCCTGTGCTCTTAAGAAAGCATTCACCAACTTTCTTTGATGTTCCATTTGTTTTTCCAGGCTGTCTATCATAGGGCCTGTCACGCTAAAACTAATATTCCATACGGCTAAGTCAGCCATCACTTCTTTCTCAGCAATCCCTTTTACCACCACAGTACGATCGTAAGATTTAAACCGTTCCATCGATCGCCCAATAAGATAGCCACAAAGGGTTATTCCTATGGCAACGACAACTCCAGTAACCACTGGAGTCAGGTTTAGGTCTTTTCTAATGTCCATTTTATAACTCTCTTTCAATTGCAGATCAGCTTTTCTTGCCTTTATAGGAATCAGCATAGCGGCCAATATTGCCAAATACCTCTGAAAGGACAGAAGGATCACGTCCATACGTAGGCGTATGATCAGAATCAGGGCTAATGTCATATCCTGTTTGATCCACACGTTCAACCTTTACCACCTTATCAGTCGCATCAAATTCAATGAGGATCAAATGACTCTCAATCACATCGGGTTTAAAGAAAGCCCGCGTGGTTGTTTGCTCCCCTATATAATACCATCCTTTTCCAGTGAAAAGCTCGGTAGAAGAAGGGGGGCCTAACAGCAGATGAACATCAGAACGCGATGTTTCCTTAATTTTTATTTTCTTAAGATTGTCTAAATCAATGTAATTCCCGCGTGTATGAAGAGTAGGTGAACAGCCCCCCATCATTAAAACACTCACATCACCTATGAACAATATCATTCTTTTTTTCATCATTTTCCCCTTAACCAACCATTAATC
>JBMDXI010000036.1:0-5263 GCA_048595075.1 Alphaproteobacteria bacterium | reverse complement strand
TGTCACCACAGGTTCCCCCACTGTTCCTGTTTGAGATGCTACATACGCTATTCTCAAAACGCCTGTAAAGGGAGGTAATGTTTCTTGATTATTAGGATTAATTACCCTTAAAGTTTGATAAGCATGTTGAGCATCTGTAGGCGTAAATTCTAAGGTAACTTCCTCAGAAAAATAAAGCATATAGACACTGTAAAGAGGCGGAAGCGTCAGGTTGCCCGCAGAATCATGGTAATTCTGTTGCGTCGCTGCGAAATTATCAACTCCCATAATAACAATTTTGAAAGTGGTGCCTGTAAAGGTGCTGGGATTATTGGGTGCATGGGACTCGGGAAGAGAGTAGTTGGTAACACCCCCATCTGTAGAAATTGTCAGAAGATTAAGACCCGTTAATATAACAGGCATGTTTGTGTATTCTAAAGTTATATACGGCGAGCCCCTTACCAATAAAGCTTGCAGGCTTCCGTTAAGGCTTGTATTTTTCCACTCCGTATGGAGGGTAAATTGATCTTGATAAGTAATAGATCTACTGATATCACTGACTGTAGTTGTTTCATCTCCCACTGCTGCCCCTATGTCTAATGACGTATCTACCCCTAGAACATAGGGATAAAAATCTGTATTTAGGTTGTAGGTAGTGGGTTCTCCTATAACCGTTAAATATGGTTTCTTAGGGGCTGATATTTCTAATCCTGGAAGATCAGTAAATTGCCCACTGGGGTTCTGCATGACAGAATCTAAAACACGGGCGTTAAAAGGACTGACAGCTACTCTAAAGTCATCATTAAGATTATTGCGAGCTTTTGCTGCAAACGTTAAATCTTCATACCACTTATTTGTGGGAAAGGCTGTCGGATTAGTTTGATAGGGAATTGGCTCTCTTAGTGGACTTCCTGTTGTTCCATATTCATTGTAAGGAGCAATAGGGTCTAATCCATTATTGTTTCCAAAGGGAACTAAAGTTTTGGGGTCAGTATTTGAAAAAGGGGATTGAGTAATTAGTGTCATTGTTATACTCCTGTTGTTTATTGTTTTTAACTTTGGGATATTATGAAATTTTATCCCCTAAATCAAGGCTAAATAAAAAACAACTTAACCTCCTGAATTCCATGAATAAACAAAAAATTTTCTTTTATTTTTCATAGGAAGAGGAGAAAAAATAGATAAAAAAGTCATTAAGCATGTAACTAAGTCAGTTTTTTGTAAAAGCTAGACTTTTAGGGGGGGATATGCTATATACAAAGCAAGAATCACGTAAAGGAAAATCAAAATGGATTGGACACACACCATCACGATTATCGGTACTATCTTATCAAGCATAGCAGCCTTTTATTATATCGTAAAAAAAGACCTAGATAGACATGATGTAGAGTTCTCTGAAGTTCGTAAAGAATTTGCTGAAACTCGCAAACTCTGGGCTTCTCTCTTAGAAAAAATTTATAAGCTCGAAGAAAAAAGCCATAAGCTCGAAGAAAAAAGTTATAAGCTCGAAGAAAAAAGTTATAAGCTCGAGGAAAAAAGCTATAAGATTGAACAAGAAATTAAAGATATTAAGCTTTTTATAGCCCCCACGCCTAACAAGAAGTAAAATTCCTCTTTTCTACTTCACCAACAGCGCGGGCCTAAAATATCTTCTCTTTTAGCTAATTTATCAGCCAAGCAATGATTGACATCCCGATGATGAGCCTCGTCCTCCCGCACAGCGATGATAACCTCTCGTAGACGGGCATTTTTAGGTAGTTTCCAATAATTAATAGCTATGAGGGGAGCAGGCACATTCTGATTTTTCGTATCAGTCTCAATTTCATGCAAATACTGAGTGTAACTAATAACAGCTTCTTCTTCTAAATAACCTACAAAACGGTGGGCTGTTTTAGAAGAGCATACATACAGCACGAAATAAGCCCCCACAAATAAAAGTTGGGTAATGACGATGATCATGCGCTCAAGCCAGCTGGGACGTGCAATTTCGACAAATGTCATTAAATGCATGCGTTCGTTGGTGGCTTCCCCCAATAGCTTTTCAATCCACCCCTGGTCGTCACGAATCTTGCGTAAGCATCGAAAATGAATTAATACAGCAGCGACCATCCCCGGGACAGCCGCTACGGTTTCCAAGACAACGGCACGATGTCCATACCTCTTTTTAAAAAATTTATCCGCAATAAATCGAAGAAACTTAACAAGTTTTAAGGCGAATTTATCACTTAAATTACTGGGTTTTTTGTGCTTTTGTATGTCTATCATGCTTTAAAATTGAATTATAATTTCCATCTGTTAGAATTTTTTCTTGATCTTAGTAAAAATTAAGCGTATTAAAGGGTTCATACACAGTATTTTAAAGTTTCATTGTCTTAAGGAGATGTTGTTATGTCAACAATAAAATCATTAGAAGTTTTGCAAAGACCTGATTGTGGAACCGGGGCGGCGCGGGCTGAGCGTCGTAAAGGGTTTGTGCCAGGCGTTATTTATGGAAATAATCAAACACCTGTTTCCGTCAGTATAGAGGAAAAAATTCTAGTGAAAGAAATGCAAACAGAAGGTTTTTTAAGCCATTTGTTTGAATTAAATATAGGCGGCCAAAAGCAAAATGCATTGGTACGAAGTGTGCAATTTCATCCCGTGAGTGATCGTCCCATCAGTGTGGACTTTATGCGCGTCAATGCAGCAAGTAAGATTACAGTGGATGTGCCATTACACTTTATCAATGAAGCTGCATGTGCAGCGCTTAAACAGGGCGGTGTTCTTAATACCTTGCGCCATACCTTGCCCTTAATTTGCTCGCCTACCAACATTCCTGAATTTATTGAAATAGATTTAGCAGCTTTGCAAATTGGAAGTTCAATTACTTTGGAGGATCTGTCGATCCCTTCGCATGCGCAAGTGGCTCACCCTGAAAGAATTGGCACTATTCTGACCATTGTACCACCTAAGGTGACAGAAGGGGAATCAGAAGGTGCTTCTGAAGCAACAGCTGCTGCATCCACTGCGGATACTGCTAAGTCTTAAAACGATGAAGCTTGTAGTGGGGTTGGGTAACCCTGGGTCTCAATATTTAACAACGCGGCATAATGCAGGCTTTTTATTTATAGATTTTTTACAAGATTATTATAATCTTCCCCCTTTGAAACCTAAGTTTCAAGGGGGTTTTTCTATGGGGCAGATTGATGGGAGCGATGTTCTACTGCTAAAGCCCCTTACTTTTATGAATTTATCAGGGCAATCTGTCCAAATGGCAGCTCATTTTTACAAAGTGTCGCCGGAGGCAGTTTTTGTATGTCATGATGAAATGGATCTTCCTTTTGGCACTATCAAAGTAAAAAAAGGGGGTGGCAATGCGGGCCATAATGGTTTGAAAAGCATTGAAAAAAGCCTTGGTTCTAACGAATTTTGGCGATTACGAATCGGGGTAGGGCGCCCGGGTGAAAGTGGCTCAGCTAGTCAGCATGTCCTATCAAGCTTTTCTAAAGCTGATCAAAGCAAGTTAGCTGATCTTTATGAAAAATTAAGTTGCTTCTTCTCTTTATTTTTAGAGGAGAAGCCCAATGAATTTATAGCAAAGATACTTTAAGTATAACGCATGTAAATGTGCAGTAAAAACTATAGCGACGGAATTTTTTGCTGATGCGCGGAAGGCGGAGCGAACGTGTAGGGGGGGCCTACATCAGCGACGCCTGACAAAGTAGCAGCCAAAAAGATCGAGCTAGAATAGAGGTGAAAAATGGGCTTCAATGTCGGTATAGTGGGCTTACCTAATGTGGGAAAATCCACATTATTTAATGCGTTAACCAGTACAGCGGCGGCGCAGGCTGCCAATTATCCTTTTTGCACGATTGAGCCTAATATAGGGCGCGTGGGGGTACCGGATGAACGCTTAGAAAAAATAGCAGCCATTGCGCAGTCTGCAAAAATAATCCCCACTACCTTAGAGTTTGTGGACATTGCGGGCCTCGTCAAAGGGGCTAGTAAAGGGGAGGGGTTAGGGAATCAATTTTTAGGCCATATCCGTTCGGTTGATGCGATTGTACATGTATTGCGCTGCTTTGAAGATGACAATATTACCCATGTTGAAGATTCAGTAGACCCTTTGCGTGATATGGAAATTATTGAAACAGAGCTTTTGCTAGCAGATTTAGAAAGCCTTACTAAAAAAGTAGAAAATCTACAGAAAAAAATAAAAGCCCAAGATAAATTAGCAGCGCAAGAATTAGAAGTAGCTAAAATTCTCTTAGACGCTATTGAAAAGGGAACTCAAGCCCGAAATATAAAGCTATCCCTTGAACAGGCTGAACTGGCAAAATCTTTCCACCTGCTAACGCTGAAGCCTGTTTTGTATGTATGTAACGTTGCTGAAAAAGAGGCAGCTACTGGCAATAACTTATCAGCTAAAATTGTAGAAAAAGCCGGAAAAGACCGAACAATTATTATCTCCGCCGCCATTGAGGCAGAAATTGCATCGCTGAAATCGGACGAGGAAAAATCCTTTTTCTTGGCAGAAATGGGATTGTCTCAGTCAGGTCTTCATCAAATTGTCGCAGCAGGGTATGGATTACTCAATTTGCTTACCTTTTTTACAGTAGGCCCTAAAGAAGCGCGTGCGTGGACTTTGACAAAAGGATTAAAGGCCCCCCAGGCTGCAGGGGTAATCCACACGGATTTTGAACGCGGCTTTATCTGTGCGGATACGATTTCTTATGCTGACTATGTAAACTGTAAAGGCGAGCAAGGAGCTAAAGAAGCTGGAAAAATGCGTCAAGAAGGTCGAGATTATTTGGTGCAGGATGGGGACATCTTCCACTTCAAATTCAACGTTTAGCTCGTCTATTTAATCTGGCGGCGTTGTTACGTGTTCGCTGGTGTGCGTCAGCACACGTCGCTCCACGTGCCTAGCCCCCAGATTAAATATCCTTCGCTAGCGCTCGTCTTGCCTAAAAATTCTCTTCGCTATTAGTTTAACTTACAACATGTTCGCGCCTTCGTGCCTCGTGTAAAATTAACGTGTCTTTGCTATATTAAGCTGTGCGCCTTGTTACGTGTTCGCTGGTGTGCGTCAGCACACGTCGCTCCACGTGCCTAGCCCCAGATTAAATATCCTTCGCTAGCGCTCGTCTTGCCTAAAAATTCTCTTCGCTATTAGTTTAACTTAACCCGAACTATGGATAAGGGGTGGAGGGAAGTGTTGAAAAAGCTTGATATTTGAAAGGAACACGGTAAGAATCCTCAAAAAAAACCAATTCAAGGAGGATTGTACCGTGTTCTTAGAGAC
>JBMDXI010000035.1:0-2454 GCA_048595075.1 Alphaproteobacteria bacterium | reverse complement strand
CTCCTGTTTCTAGAATCTCTACACTTCTAATAAAACGGTTATTTTCGGGCTCTATAAGTCGTGTAAACAAAAAAGATTTTAGTAGTCTTTGAGCGAGCTCTGTTTGAGAAATTCTTTTAGAATTTTCAGGACCCATTAGATATCCTAATATATTAAATATATCTTCTCTATTTTGTGGATCTTTAAAGTGCCTTATAAAAATATAAACCATAGCCCTAAGATTTTCAGGTATAAGATTAATTTTATAAAGAATTTGTCCATTAATAAGAGCATGATTTTCCAGAGGAAATAAACTTCTTAAAAGGGAAGGAAGACCATCAGGGTCTTTTAGTTCATTTATAACAGTTTGAAGCCACATATGAGAATAAGAGCAATCATCACTCCAGAAATGCTTTTCTGTTTTCGAGTTTACAGAAAAGTTTTCCTCCATTCGCTTATTCACATATTCTTTCACTGCTTGGAAAAATTGGGGATGCTCCATTATTTTGAATTCACTTTTTTTTAATATTTTTATGCAATTTTTAATTAGGTCGCGTTTAATAAGATGGGGCATGTTTGCATGTACTCCATAGGCTCCTCCATAAGGATTATAGTAATTTTTTGTTGTATTTTGACGAGAAAAAAAGACTTTTCCACTCAATATATCAATCAATTTAAGAAAATTTTTCTCATGTTTTTCAGGCACATGGTGGAGATTTTCCAGAGGAGGTAAACTCCTAATTTCCATTGGGCATGCGTCGTTATTCAATTCCTCTTCAAACCTCCTTGTATTTCTCTTAGGAATATTATCTTCTAAATCAACGCTCACCACCGGTTGATTTTTTACTAGTGGTTTTTTTATTCTTAGAAAATTGGCTATAGTTCCACGGGGGCCAAACTTTATCTTACTATTAGGAAGAATAATAGCTTCTTCATGGGGATTTTCTAATATTTGTTCCTTATCTTTAGGGAGGGGAGGAAGTGGAGGTAAGGGCTCTTTTTTGTTATCAACAGCATCTGGCTCTACACTCGCCAGATCAACAATTCTTACTAGATGATTACTGGCATGATAGGGATGTTCTGGTATCGGCCCTTTTTCTCTATTCTTATGGATGAGTTCTCCAGTCACTAACCCTTCGAAATAAGTACTAACTATTGTCACATTAGGGTTGGGATGAAATACTATTTTTTGGGGTACGCCGTTAAAATCATACTTTATCTCAGCTTTCGGAAAAATCTGGCTTGGTTCATTTTCAGATAGAAGGCTAGGATTAGCAGTAATTGCTGGTTGATGACTTTTCTTTTTATCAACCCCAATAACTGGAAACTTATTTTCTTGATTAGTTTGTTCTTTGGTTTCATCAGGTTCTACTCTAGCTGCCTTTGCATAAAGAAGATCTTTCTTTGATTGTTCGTTAGCATCCATATCGCTATATTCGGGGGCGTGCGCTCCCCAAGAGTCAGCAATCAGACTGAAAAAGAACCAGACAACCAATCTTTTAATCATTTTAGTACCTATCCTTATAATATGTAACAGTGTAAGTGAAGTACAACACCTTTAAAAAAATTTCAATATTAATCTTGATGTATAAAGTTCAATACAAAACTATTATACCTCAATAATTTTAAAGGGATACTGGGAACGAAGTATGTCACGGGTGCTGCAGCACAACCAGCGACGAGTACCCATATGTCTACTCTATAAGGAATTAGCTATAGAAGATAAGGTCGTTCCTAAAAACCAGAAAAGTGAAAATGTCTCTCTAGGCCACGTGGAATAGAAACAGACTTTAAGAACACCCGCTTGTGCTGCCACATGTATTACACTTCATGCAGGTACCATTACGCACGAGAGTAAAATTTCCACAGTCTGAGCAAGCATCGCCACTATATCCCTTCATGCGGGCTTCTTTTGATTTTTGAGCATAGTCATCCACTACCTCTTCTTGCACAGCTGTAACAGTTTGCAAAGCGGTGGCCCCTTCATGCAACGAACCTGCGTTATACGCCATTTTTGCATCAGTTTCTGTTACGGTGGCGCCTTTATTATTTAAAACATAAATATTGCGACGCATATAGCCGTTACTTGCCGCCTTTTGGACGGGGTTTGTTTCTGTCGGAATGCTGGTAGGAATTGAAATACTATCCGGCATAAGGTCTTGGATATTCACATGGGCTAAGTCAGTGCGACCTAAATATGAAATCGCGAGCTCTCGGAAGATATAGTCTGAAATTGACGTGGCCATTTTAATGGCATCGTTTCCAGTAACACGTCCTGCGGGTTCAAATCGTGTGAAGGTAAAGGCTTCTACGAATTCTTCCAAGGGTGTTCCATATTGAAGTCCAATAGAAATCGCCATGGCGAAATTGTTCATCAAGCTTCTAAAGGCAGCCCCTTCTTTATGCATATCAATAAAGATTTCCCCAAGTTTACCATCTTCATATTCCCCTGTGCGGATGTAAACTTTATGCCCC
>JBMDXI010000034.1:0-5799 GCA_048595075.1 Alphaproteobacteria bacterium | reverse complement strand
TTAGTGCCTAGCCACGAAGTTATTGAAGTTCGTCGTGGAAAAAAAGTAACCACTGATAAAAAGTTTTTTCCCGGTTACATTATAGTCAAAATGGAATTGAACGATGATACATGGCACATGGTTAAAAGCATTGGACGTGTTTCAGGCTTTTTAGGAAGCAAAGGGCGTCCCATCCCTGTCAGCGAGGCAGAAGCCAATCGTTTGCTGGCGCAGATGGAACAAGGCGTAAAAGGCACTGCAGATAAAGCTAATTTTGAAATCGGCGAACAGGTGCGTGTTGCTGATGGGCCTTTTGCATCCTTTAATGGTGTTGTTGAAGAAGTGGACTTAGAAAGAGCCCGCCTGAAAGTAACAGTTTCTATTTTCGGTAGAGCAACACCTATTGACTTGGATTTCAGCCAGGTTGAGAAGATATAGTTACTCGGGTAGAGAAACTGCATCCGAACTTTATGAGGTAAAAATGTTGAAGAAGATCATCGTATGTTTTGTAATTTTATGTACAAGCCCAGTGTTTGCCAGTAAAAATTGTTTCCTTGCAAAAGAAAATGCTAAGATAATCAAAAGTGAGGGGGACTGTAACACACGCTACTCCCCTTGTTCTACTTTTAAAATTCCCCTCGCCCTTATGGGGTATGACGCTGGCATTTTGAAAAATGAAAGCAGCCCCTCTTGGCCTTTACCGGTAGGGGTGGACCCCTATATCAACATCTGTAAAGGGGCTCATGACCCGCGCACCTGGATGAGAGATAGTTGTCTGTGGTATTCCCGCATTTTAACAGCTAAGCTAGGGATGGAAAAATTTCAGGACTATATAATCAAGTTTTCTTATGGAAATATGGATATTTCTGGGGAGCAGGGGCAAAATAATGGGTTAACTCATGCGTGGATTTGTAGCTCGCTTGAGATTTCGCCGGACGAGCAGACAGTGTTTTTACAAAAATTAGTAGATCAGAAATTGCATGTTAGTAAATTAAGTTATGCTAAAACTAAAAAAATTATGTTTGTTCAAGAAATGCCTGGAGGATGGCAACTCTATGGAAAAACAGGCAATGGGCGGCTGACTGATAAAAATGGTCAGAAAACAGATTTGCAACAAGGGTGGTTTGTGGGGTGGATTGAAAAAGGTGACCGCAAGATCATGTTTGCAAGCCATATAGTAGATGATGAAAAACAAAGCACTTTTGCATCACTGAGGGCTAAAAATGAAGCTCTCCTAAAGCTTTGGTACATTATTGAGCAGCTTGAGCAATAAAAACATTTAACCCTACTTATCTTACACTATTAATTTGCCAATAGGGGATAACCTATGGTAAATAACAAGCTTAAGTTTATACGTGACCTGAATGGCACGTATACTTAACTATAGTGAAGGATTTTAATCTGGGGCTAGGGCAGGGGTTCGCGCTGTGCACGAGAAGGTACATAAGTGAACACGTAACGATGCCTTTAGATTAAGAAGAGCTTATAGCTGAATTTAATTTAATTGTACACTAGGCGCGAACGTGTAGTTAGCCTACACCAGCGCCGAGCAATAACGTGCTACACTTAAATGAATCAGCTATATTGTGTTAATTTGTGGGAGATCAGCCATGACCGTACCACATACTGAAAAGAGGATAAAAATGGCAAAAAAAGAAATAGGCTTTATTAGCTTAATTATTCCTGCGGGGAAAGCGAATCCGTCGCCTCCTGTGGGCCCTGCTTTGGGGCAACGTGGGCTCAACATTATGGAGTTCTGCAAAGCTTTCAATGCGCACACTCAAAAAATAGAACCTGGGACTCCCATTCCTGTAAAAATTACAGCTTATGCGGATCGTACTTTTTCTTTCATTACAAAAACACCCCCTGCAACGCACTTTTTGAAAAAAGCTGCTAAGCTGACAAGTGGTTCTAAAACACCAGGGCGTCAAGTGGCGGGTAAAGTGACAATGGCACAAATTCGTGAAATTGCTCAGGCAAAAATGGAAGATTTAAATGCCCATGATATTGAGGCAGCAGCTCAAATGATTAAGGGATCTGCGCGCTCTATGGGATTAGAGGTGATAGAATAATGGCTTACGGAAAAAGATTAAGAAAAGTATACGAAGGTATCGATTCAGAAAAAGTGTACTCTTTAGAAGAAGCAATACAGCTATTAAAAGGGGCTCAAAAAGCTAAATTCGATGAAACTGTTGAAGTGGCTATCAATTTAAACATAGATACTAAAAAATCTGACCAACAAGTGCGTGGTGTTATTCAGTTGCCTCATGGGTTGGGTAAAACAGTCCGTGTTGCTGCTTTCGTAAAGCCAGACCGTATTGAAGAAGCAAAAAAAGCAGGGGCTGACATTGCAGGCTCTGAAGAACTGATTGAAGAAGTTCTAAAGGGACGCATGGACTTTGATAAATGTATTGCAACCCCTGATATGATGGTGTTAGTTGGAAAGTTAGGAAAGGTGCTAGGTTCTCGTGGGCTCATGCCAAATCCAAAACTAGGGACAGTAACGCCAGATATTAGCAAGGCTATTCAAGCACTAAAAGCTGGACAAATCGAATACCGTGCGGAAAAGACGGGTATTGTGCAGGCTGGAATTGGAAAATTAAGCTTCCCAGAAAAATCCATCGAAGAGAATTTTAAAGCTTTGTATAATACTATTATTAAAGCGAAGCCTACAGGTCTTAAGGGTGCTTTTGTTCAGCGGTTGTCTTTAAGCTCAACTATGGGCCCTGGCATTAAAATAGATACAGCAAGCTTGAAATAGGCTCTGCCTATATATGGTCAATCTCGTATAAAAGTAGTATATGCTCAGAAAGTCCGTCATTGCGAAAGTCCGTAGGATTTGAAGCCATCCCGCTTTACGCCAAATGGCGCAATCATGCGCTTTCGCATGAAAGCTGGATCACCACGCCCTTCGGGGCTCGTGATGACGGGTAGTCGGTATCTATACTACTTTTATCGATTTAGCTATATATGAGGAAAAAGTAAGTTATGCTGATTACCATAGATCAACTTTCTGAGAAGGTGTTGCCTCATCAGCGGCTTATAGGTCTTGATCTGGGGGATAAAACTATCGGCATCGCTTTATCAGATACTCGCCGCAAGGTAGCAAGCCCTCATTCTGTGATTAAACGAAAAGATTGGAAAACTGACTTTCAAGCTCTTATCACTTTAATAAAAACGTATGATGTAGGGGCGCTTATTTTAGGGATGCCCTATAATATGAATGGGTCGGAGGGTGAACGCTGCAAAATTACCCGCAAATTTTCCCAAAAACTTCTTGCTGCCTATGATGTGCCTATTGTTTTGTGGGATGAACGTTTGTCCACAAAAGCAGCGACAGATATACTCCAGAGTGATCTTTCGCGATCTAAGCTGGATCGTGTTATTGATAAAGTAGCAGCGGCATATATTTTACAGGGGGCCCTGGATTGCTTGTCCCACGCGTGTGAATAACGATATAGCTGAATACATTTAAGTTGAGCATAAAAACTCCCCCCGCTGTGATTCTTTCAACAGGCCTTTATGCATGAACTTTTTTTTGAAATTCTCAAACCGATCATTGCTTTTTGTGGCGGCGATCCTGAAAAAGTTTACCACTTCTCTCCTTTCCTTTCCTCCTTTAACGTTCGTACGCTTCTGGATCAAGCCCGAGGGACTCGCGGAAGGGGTGTTATCTCTATATTTTCATACTCCTTTTATACGGGCTTGACTATAAATGGTTGTCGTACTTTGTTAACAATTCCATAGCATTCAAACATTTTTACATCGTAGCAGAACCCTTAAGAAGAGTAGGGGTTCGCTCTTCAATTTTCTCTAATTAAGTAAATATCTCCTATCTGATCTTTTTCAAAATTTTTTACTTGACTCGGTGGCAACACCTCATCTATTGCTCTCACTCGTTCTTCCCTATTTTGAGTAAGGAAACGACGCCAGGGGGCCGCTCCTCGTCTTCACTTTTCCCAAAAATTCCTTCTTATCTAAATAGTTTCGAAAGAGGTCTCTTAAGAAGCTGTGGCTAAAAAGTATAGTATGTTGGTTTGGGATTCACCACCATCCATGCTGTTATATATATCTAAAGCAAAAGGCATTCCAATGGCACGATCTATGTTGTTATTATCTAAGATACAAGTCCCTATGTTAGAAGCTCCTGGAACATTACACGTTTGACCTTTTGCCACGCTTTTAACGCGAGGGCTGTTGTTGAAAGCCGTATTAACAGAATTCATAATGCCTGGTACCGTGGTAAAAATTGATTGATAGGTGCCTGCTGCATCAAGTAGGGCCATAACAGGGCTCACAATTAAAAACCATCCATGAGACCAATCATTTAAAACGCCCTGAAAATTCTGCCAATAAGAATTGATAGGAACTGAGGTCTCGCCACTTTCGGCGCCAAATTCATCGACAGCCTGGTCAACATTTGTAAAGAGGGTCATATCCGCTATTTGCATATTGATAAGCGCAGTCAGCTGACTCTTATTGCTATTCATAAAATCACTGCTGACAAGAGCATTTGTAATAGGCGTATAAGGCATTAATTGAATCCCAACAACAAACGCCAGTTTATTTCCAAAAAAAGTTGTATGTTGGGTGCTTAACGACCAGTTAATCCCTGTCATAATTCCATCAGACATTTGAACTGTTGCATTTGTCGTATTAAAGATACTTTGCGGAATGATAGAATACTGGGCATATATGCCGTCTTGTGTAATTTGTGTCCACGCATTTGCAGCCCGTATTTCCAAGGTGCACATCATTTGACCAATAGCCTGCATATTGGTATCGCCAATTTGAGCACCCCATAGCGTTAATCCATACCATGCGTTCACAGCTTCACTGGTTGACTCTTGGTTTCTTCCCTGGGCATTAGGGCCCATCCCATTTGCAAAGCCATGTCCTTCAAACCAATCAAAATATCGATATTGGGGGTAAAATGGATCCTCTAATGAGGGGTTTGCTATATCTCGGGCGAGCAAATTAACATACTCTTTATATTGTGTTGCCCATGAACTATTGTATTTTGCAAGTGTAGCTGCTGCATACAAAAAATATCCAAAATGAAAATGATGGTCTGTATATTGCCCAGAATAAAAATCGCAATTATATCCACAACACGCAGTGCCGCTACAGCTCGTAGGGCTGGCTAAAGCCCTTGCAGTACAAGTTCCCCCAAATTTATTATCATATTTAAAAAATCCTTGGGTTTTATTTCCATCAGGGTCAGAGGCAGGAGCTGTTTTTATAAACCAAGCGGATAGCTTAGTATTTAGTTCAGTTAACACTTGATCCCTTATAGTAGTTTCTTGAAGTTCATCTGCAATAAGGGCTATTCTTGCAGCCCTTGCGATTCTTTTACCAAAGTCATACGAGTCAATGGCGGCCAAACCCTGCAAATCTTGTATAACATAGGTGCTCTCTTGGGTGAGGGCACTTTTCAGCATGGGAACATACGTTGAATCAAGGGGGTTCCTACTCTGCCAAAGATTTTCATCTTGAAGTTCGAAAGGGAAATCCACTTTTATATTCCAACTGCTTCCCACAACAGCAACCATACTACCTCTTAGGGTTTCAAGCGTGAGTCCAGAAACAGTTTGAACGCCCTCCAAAAAAGGATACTGGGTGGCTTGGAAGCTCATCATCATCAAATCAGTGTTACTCGTTCCATTATTAAACTGAGCGGTATTCCATTGGATATTTTGATAAGCTTCTGAACTGCTATTTTTCTCGAGTTGAAGCACTGCTCCTGTTGGGTAAACATTGGAATATTGCGTGAATAAGGCTTGCTGAGTTGGGAAGTTCACTTTTTGAGCAGCTGGCACC
>JBMDXI010000033.1:0-2322 GCA_048595075.1 Alphaproteobacteria bacterium | reverse complement strand
CTATGATAAAAGTATCTATCTTTTTACACATTCTTTTAATTTTTTCTGAATCATTAAGACGTCTGCCCATACTTCGCGTTTGCGCAAAGAGTTACGCAATAAGTAAGCGGGATGGTAAATAGCCGTGGCCTTAAATGGGATTGAAACTTCGGGTATTTCCAGGTCAAACCAGGTGCCACGTAGTTTTGTAATACCTTCTTTATCTGTGAGTAAAGCTTTAGTCGCTGTCCCCCCTACCAGTACAATAATTTTAGGGTTAACAATAGCAATATGACGGTGTAAAAAAGGCAAGCATTGCTTAATTTCTTGAGGGGTAGGCTGGCGATTGCCAGGGGGGCGCCAGGGAAGCACATTGGTAATATATAAATCCGTCTCGCGATTAAGGCCGATGGATTTGAAAATACGCGTCAATAACTGTCCGCTCATACCCACAAAAGGTTTGCCTTGACGATCCTCGTCAGCGCCAGGAGCTTCACCTATTAACATTATTGGGGCATCAGGATTTCCATCGCTAAATACAAGATTCAAGGCCGTCTTTTTTAAGGAACATTCATTAAAGGCGGCGATAGTTTCCCGTAAGTGTGCCAATTGTTCGGTCTTTGAACCTTGGGAGGCAAGAGGAGAAACAGAAGGCTCATTCTGAGGTAGGCTTTTATTCCATCGATCAACAGGTTGATCTTTCAGTAGAACATCCACCCCAAATTGGGTTAAAATATCTTTCTTCTTCACCTTTAAAAAGACTCCGTTTTAGTTTTACTGTTCATTTCTTGAGTCGCCTGATTTTTTAAATCATGGGCTCGCAAGAAGGATTTATCTTTTGCTTTTAAGTGGGTTAAGGCCCGTTCAGCTTGTTGTTTTGCTTCAGGCCAATTTAAAAGCAACGCTTCTTTTTCAGCCAAGGCTAAGGCCATTTTTCCCATCTTGTTTTGACGTCCATAAACAACTGAAAGATAGTGGAGTATTAAGCCATTTTCTCTTTCAAACTCTCTTGCTTTTTCTAACAGAGATTCAGCACGGAGTAAAACCTTTTTATCTTCTAACGCGATAAGTGATTGGGCTAATCCTAACAACAGAAGGGGCTGTGCGGGTTTTAAAGCAACTGCTTTTTCATAGCACCCAACTGATTCTTTGAGTTTTCCATTTTCATATAAAATTTGCCCTTTTAATTCCCACAAAAAAGCATTTTTGTCATGAATTTTTAACAATTCATCTAAAATCTGAAGGGCTCTGGTAGAATCTGAGAGGCGATAATAAGCAATAGCTTGGGCATAGCGGTTTAAAAAGCTGTCTCCTTGATATTTTTCTAACACAAGAGAGGGAACGCCTAAAAAGGCTTCTAGCTTCATCTTAAGAATTTGATAATTTGCCAGCATGTCGTGAGAGAATGGTTTCGTACACGAGATTTGCGCCAAGTGTTGCACCATATTGACCCGATCTTTTGTAAGAGGGTGAGTTCTTAAATAGGGGTCTTGTTGCGTGTCTCTTAATAGTTCTTGAGACAGAAGCTTTCTGAGGAAGCTTTCCAATCCCTCTACGGGCCAACAAAGGTCGTTTAAAAAGCGGATAGCCATCCGATCAGCAGCTGATTCTTGCCCTTGATTAAAATGAGCAAAAGAATAGTGGGCTGATGTATGTCCCCCCATCACTGAAAAAATACCTATTTGAGGATTCCCGGTTAAAAGGCCTAGGGTGACCCCAGCAAGAGCCCCCAAAAGACTCATTTTTTGGGCATTATCAACGGCATCGACAAGGCTGACAAGATGCTGGCCTGCAAGGTGGCCAATTTCGTGGGCCAACACGCCAATGACTTCTTGCACACTCTCAGTTTTAAGAAGAAATCCTGTAAACAATATAATGGTGGTATTAAAGGTGGCTGATGCATTCACATCGCGATTCACAACAATGACTAATCGCAAATCTTTAGGGTTCAGCTTAGCCACACGAAAAAGAGGGTCTGTATAACTATGCAAAATAGATTCAATTTCAGCATCGCGGATGACCGTACCAGCAGATAAATCATCAGCTTTTGCTGCTGCAAAAAACAACCCGCCTGTCAGCAGAAGAAGTAAAAATTTTTTCATAATCTTATTATACTGAATTTGATGAATCTTGCTATAAAGAATGATTGAATAAAATCGCATAAAATAAAATTCGATTCGTCCCTATGGTGCTCCCCCATTCTTGGGCACCATCCTGCGCACGTTCTTCTTGGGCTTAAAACCCCTTTTACTTCAGTTGTTGTTAAAGTTAAAAAAGTTGTAATTAAGTTCTATCGATGATATATTTGATCTTATGATGAAGGTGAAAAATAAACACATTTTA
>JBMDXI010000032.1:0-5398 GCA_048595075.1 Alphaproteobacteria bacterium | reverse complement strand
GCCGTTGAGAGATTCTTTGCCCACATCAAAGAAAACAAACGTTTAGCTCTGCGCTTTGATAAACTCGACATTACTTTCTTCTCTTTCTTCGCCCTTGCTTCCATGAAAGTTCTTAACCTACTTTGTTAACAGTGCCATAGTATAGAAAAAAGTCTAATGCTTGGGATTTTTAGTACGCATTTCAAATTCTTCTAGCTTGTGGATAAAGTTAGCATGCTCGTTGATAGCTGCTTTTACTTCATATTTTAACCGTATAATTTCCATATCAAGCTGCTGCATACAAATAGTCATCTTTTTGATGGTACCATTTGTTTTTTGTAAAAAAGAGGATAAGTGTTCGTATTCTTCGAGAGTGGTTATTTTATCTTCATCGATAATCTTGATCGATCGATGAAGGGGATCTATCTCTTTATTCATCGTACTTACTCCGTATTTAACCTACCTATATAATGTAAGAATTCTTTATCTTCCTTTCAAGAGGAAAATGAATATTATTTACTGTTTTTTTGATAGAAGTGTTTTAAAACCATACAAAGGAATGGTGATAAAAAACAAAACACTCCCCCACAAGATAACCTCTTGCCCCGCCCCTATAATAGCCAGCACTATATAAATACAAGCTCCCGTCACTATAAGGAAATTTTTGATAAAAGCAAGAGGTTTCATTTGTTTTTTTTCTTTTAAAAAAAGGATAAATTCTGCACAAACAGAAAGTAAATAGGTTGTTAAAATAGCTAACGTTGCTAAAAGAATAAGAGAACTGAAAGTTGATACCAAGTTTTTACTAAAATTACAAAAGACTAATATGTTAATAAGAGCCCCTGTTACAATAAGGGAGAAAACTGGAATATCATTTTTATTAACATGGGCAAATTTTTTAGGAAAAAATCCGTCTTGGGCTGCCACTGCAGGAAGTTGGGCTTCGATAAGAAACCACCCATTTAATGACCCTAAAGAAGCAATAATAACTATAGCCGCCATGGCTGAGCCACCCCATTCTCCAAATACTTGCGTAGCAGCAAGCGCAAAAGGGGTGGAATTTGATTGCAGACTATCATTGGGAAGAAGGCCAATAATAAAAGCTGATAGAATAATGTAGAAAAGGGCAACCAATCCTGTGCCCCATAGAGTAGCTTTTGGAATAACATGTGTCGGATTTTCTACTTTATGCGCAGGGATTGTTGCACTTTCGATACCAATGAAGGTCCACATGGTTAAAATAGAAGCGGACAGGATACTAGAAAATAAAGGCTTATCGCTGGGATTAAAGGGCTGAAAATTTTCCCAACTTATATGAGAGGCCCCAAATCCAATCAACAACAAAAGAGGCACAATTTTTAATATGGTTGTTAGAATTTGAACAAACCCTACCATTTTTAAACTGATGATATTGATGAAAGTAAGCCCCCAAATAAGGGCGGTACTAGCCAAAAATCCCCACAAAGGATTTTGGGCTAAGGCAGGAATGAAAAATGATAAATAACTGATAATCGCTGTGATAGTAGCTGCGCTTCCCACCCACATGGACACCCAATAAGTCCACGCAACCTGAAACCCTATGAAATTTCCCAAAGCAAGACGACAATAGGTATAAGGCCCCCCTGCAACAGGAAACCGATAAGTTAATCGAGAAAAGATAAGGGCTAATAATAAAGCCCCAACCGTTGTGACTCCCCATGCTATGAGGCTTAAGCTCCCATAAGGGGCGAGTGAAGCAGGTAACATGAAGATGCCCGCGCCAATCATGTTTCCCATAACAAGAGAAAGAAGCGTCCAAAATCCTAATTTTTTTTTCGCGATCGTATTCATGTTTCTAGCAAGATCGAAGGTGTTGGCTTACATAATTTGCTAGATCAGCAATAGAGATGCGATCTTGCTTCATGGTATCTCGATCACGCACGGTGACAGTTTCAATGTCACCTTCAAATGTATCGAAGTCAACAGTAACACATAAAGGCGTCCCAATTTCATCGTGACGACGGTAGGCTTTTCCTACATTACCCGTATCTTCATATTTAATGCGCCCTAATCCCAGCTTTCTGAGGATATGCGTAATTTCTTGTGTTTTGGCGACAATTTTTTCGTTGTTTTTAGCTAACGGAACCACGGCTACCTTTATAGGGGCTAAATGGGGTTTCAATTTCAATACGATACGTTCCCCGTTTTCTAAGGTTTCTTTCGTATAAGCTTCCACTAGCACTGCCAGAACGCCGCGATCTAAACCAGCAGAAGGTTCAATAACAAAGGGTACCGTTAATTTTTTTGTTTCTAAATTTTGCAGGGCCAACTTGGTGTTTGAATCTGTATTAGGGAGCACTTTTGCTATGAGGTTAAGTTCTTCCTGGGCTTTGGAGTGTGACCCCAAATCGAAATCAGTGCGGTTAGCAATACCTTCTAGTTCTTCGAACCCATGGGGAAATTTATAAAGAATATCTACAGTTGCTTTAGAATAATGGGCGAGCTCGGTTCCTGTTTGGGGCTGAAGTTGTAAATTATCGGAAGTTAGTCCTTGGTCTTTCCACCACTGCAGGCGTGTTTCTACCCATTTTTTGTGCCATGTTTCATCAGTTCCTGGCTCGACAAAAAATTCTAACTCCATTTGTTCAAATTCCCGCACACGGAAAATAAAATTCCGAGGAGTCACTTCATTGCGAAAAGATTTTCCAATTTGGGCAATCCCAAAAGGCAGTTTGCGGGCAGTGGTATCCACAATATTTTTAAAATTTAAAAAAATGCCCTGAGCCGTTTCTGGGCGCAAATAAACATAACTGGACCCATCTTCAACAGGGCCAAAATTTGCTTTAAACATCAAATTAAAATTTCGGGGGGGAGTTAAGTCGGTTGACCCACAATGATCGCATTTCCCATCTACAATATGGTCAGCACGCATCCGAGACTTACATTGACGGCAATCTACCATGGGGTCTGTAAATGTACTTTCATGACCAGAATGGCGCATCGTCAGGGGGTGGGTAATAATAGCAGAATCTAATCCCTCGATATCGTCACGTTCATAGACCATGGCTTTCCACCAGGCTTGCTTCAGGTTATTTTTAAGTTCTACCCCCAGCGGCCCATAATCATAAATACCTTGAAGTCCGCCGTAAACCTCAGAACTTTGAAAAATGAAGCCACGGCGCTTACATAAAGAAACAATTTCGTCCATAGTGTTTAATCCTAAAATATTGCAAAGACATTTTAAAGTGTGAACTTATTAAGGGTCATACAATATATGGCCGCGTAAGGCAAGGAAAAGCGTTTACGCTCTCCTTGAAAATATCCCTCTAATTGCTACAATATAAAAAACAAGGAGGGAAAAAATGTTAAAGAAAAATATTAAATTTTTGTGGAAGGGATTATTACTCGCTACGAGTTTGACTGCGGTGGGCAGCACTCATTCTGAAGAATTCAAGGGGGATAATAATAGAAAGCCCCTTAGCATAATCACAACCTTTGGTACAGTAATTTTCGATAGTCCACTCGCTCCTTCTGATAACATGGTCTCCGCGGAGAGCATCACAATAAGCCCCAACTTAGCACTCATGGAGACACAGTTTTTACTTCCGCCCAGTAATGCGAACTTTTATAATCAACTAATAGATGTGCGGTTTTTCCATAGTCCTCATGACCCAGAGCGTTCCTGGTTTAGCTACATATCCTGCAGACCTAAATGAAAATTTTTCCCCGTAGAAAAGAAATTACAACAATCAATCTTGCAAAAAATTTTTATCCTGTTAATATCGGGCCATAATCCATAAAAGCGGGAGTAGCTCAGGGGTAGAGCACAACCTTGCCAAGGTTGGGGTCGAGGGTTCGAAACCCTTCTCCCGCTCCATTTACAGTTGTACGTTTATGACACTTTCTAACCATAGAATCCTTCCAGACGGGATGTGTGATAAAAAAAAGGCCCTTCTGGATCAAGTTAAACAAGGCGCAAATACAGAAAAAGCACCCCCTCTTCTGGAAAAATTTATCCCCCTTTTCTTTCAGAACTTTTCTTTAGAAGATTTGGAACTCTATACAATTGAAAGCCTCTATCATATAGCAGTTCATGCCTTAAAAAACCTTTCTCAAAAAGGGGGGGTTCATATTTATAATCCAGAAATTCCCCGTCGGAAACATTCCCAGGGACACACGGTTATCGAAATTCATCATCCTCATCTACCTTTTCTGGTGGATTCTTTGTTAGCTCATTTAACGCAACATAAACTAACGGTTTATTCTTGCACCCAGTCCACTATGGCAATTCAACATAATGCTAAACGAGAAGTCATCAATATTCAAACAGCAAGCGACCTTTTGCCGCAAGAATTCTCATTAGAAAGTATTATTTATATAGAGCTTTATGACCTATTAGATAAGGAGGAAATTCAAACTCTCAAGCACAGCATAGAGAAAGTTTTCCAAGATGTACGCAGGGCAGTTGAAGATTGGCAGGCGATGCGACAAAAAATTCAGCAGATAAAAACTCTATGGGCATCAGCGCCGTGCGCTGATCAGAGAGAGAGAGAAGAAAATCAAGAATTTCTCGCCTGGTTAAATCAAGATCATTTTACTTTTTTAGGGTACAGATTTTACGATTTTTCTAAAAAATCTATCCAGAGCGAGGCAACTTTGGGAACACTAAAAGAAGATGAAAGCCCCCTCTTTGGGGCTACCTTAGGGGAAGAAGTAGATTTGCTGCAAAAGTGGGGACAAGAAGAACCATCTTTATTGAGCATTACAAAAACTATGGTTCCTTCTCGTGTTCATCGTGCCGTTCCTATGGATGTGATTCGGATAGCGCAATATGATGAGCAAGGCAAAGTAACAGGAGAACATCAGTTTTTCGGATTATTTACATCAACCGCTTATAGCCATAGTATTGAAGATATCCCCCTTTTACGACGTAAAGCCCATCAAGTTTTAGATTATGGAGACTTAACCCCTTCCAGTCATGATGGAAAAGCCCTTCTTCATATTTTAGAGTCTTTACCACGGGACGAAGTATTCCAAACAAGTATTGAAAGTCTCTATGCTATTGGAAGTGAAATTTTAAGCCTAAAAGGGCGACAAAAAGCTGCTCTGTTTGTGCGCACAGATAAACTGGGGCACTTTGCTTCTTGTGTGGTTTACATTCCGCGAGATCGTTATTCTGTTGCCTTGCGCAAGAGGATTTCAGCCATGATTGCGGATTGCTTAAAGGGAACGGTTGTCTCTTTTCATACAGAAATTGGGGGAGACTTAGAATTTGCCCGCATTCATATTATCATTGCAACACCCCCTCAATTGACCCATAGAATTACTTGCGATTTGGGAAGTGTTAAACAACTGTTGTCCGATTACATGTTAAATTGGGATGATCGACTAAGAATTTTTCTGACTGACCAAGAAGGCCATAAAATTGCGAAAGAAAAAG
>JBMDXI010000031.1:0-27066 GCA_048595075.1 Alphaproteobacteria bacterium | reverse complement strand
TTAAATGTTTCTTCATACAGAGCTGTTTGACTTTCATGAGATTTGAGAGAGGGAGACGGCTGAATGATAATCACAAATTCTCCTTTTATAGACTTATCTTCAAGCTGCTCTAATACCTCTGCGGGAGAGCCCTTGATCACTTGTTCAAACTTTTTTGTTAGCTCTTTTGCCACAACCACCTCAGAGTTAGGAAATAAACTGTCAATTGTTCTTAAAGTTGCCTTAAGACGGGTCGGGTCTTCATAAAAAATTAGACTAAAAGGATAATTTTGATAACTTTCCAAAACTTTCTTGACCCCCTTATATGGGAGAAATCCCCCAAAAAAGAAGCGATCCATCGGCAATCCAGCCAATACCAACGCATCTCTAAACGCAACAGGGCCCGGAACCCCTGTTACATGAATTCCTAAGCACTGACACTCCACCACTAACTTATAGCCTGGATCTGAAACAAGAGGAGTTCCCGCATCTGATACAAGGGCCACCAGATGGTGTTGTTGAAGCTCTTGAATAATTTTAGGACGCTGTTGGTCTGCATTATGATCGTGATAAGAAATCAAGGGCTTCTTAAGCCCTATCATTTTTAATAACCTACCCGTTACACGTGTATCTTCACACACAACCAAATCTGCTTTTGTCAGCGTCGCAATAGCCCTGAAACTGAGATCTGCTAAATTACCAATAGGGGTCGAAACAATATACAAACCCGGTGCAAAAGTTTGATTAGCTAAAGATTGTTCAATAATGTTATATGTCATGTTATACCTTATTATAGCAAAGACACTTTAATAGTAGTAGAAATGAAATGACATTGAAAATTTATTCTGGTTTAAAAGAAATTGCCCCTCCCTATGAGTATTTTCTGATAGATTTATGGGGGGTTGTACATAACGGGGAACACCTATTACCAGGGGTGAAAGACTGTTTAGAACACCTGCAAGATATTCATAAGAAAATTCTTTTTCTTACCAATTCTCCCCGCCCGGGGTATGTGTTAGAACAGCATTTAGAAGAAATAGGGCTGTCTCTAACACAAGGAAATCATGTTTACAGTTCAGGGGATGCCTGTATTGCCGCGCTCAAAGAAAAATGGGGGGATCAACCCTATTATTTTCTAGGAGAGGAAATATTTCACGCCAGCATTATTAAAGCCTTGCCAGGCCCCATGACAAAATCCATAGAAGATGCCAAATACATTTTAATTACAAGTTTGCCCGGCACCACCCCCTATGTATTGGAAGAGGGATTGCGTCACCAATTACCCCTTGTTTGCGCCAACCCCGACAAGTCAGCCATTCATGGAACAACCGCTATTGCTTGTCCAGGCAGTGTGGCTGATGAATACGAAAAAAAAGGCGGAAAGGTTTATTACTACGGCAAGCCTTACTCCCCCATTTACGAACAAGCTTTAAAAGCGTTAGGATCGCCTGACAAGAAAAAGGTTTTAGCCATCGGCGATGGTCTGTTCACTGACATTCAAGGGGCCACCCAAATGGGGTTAGACTGTGTTTTCGTCCAGAGTGGTATACACCACGCTTTATCATTAGAGCATGTGAAAAAACTATGCACCACCCATCCCTTGAAACCTACCTATCTATTAGAACGCTTGAGTTGGTAATTCTAAATTAGTTCAGTTACAGGGAGGGTCAGGCCGAACGTGCAACTGACATTTAGCGAAGTAATTTTTTGCTGATAGGGAAAATGAGAAGCGAACGTGTAGCAACCCACACCAGCGACGAATTTTGATGTATTCACTTTATAAGGGATTAGCTATATTCTTCCTCTTTTATTATTTCTTGTAATTTAATAGCTCCTAAAATTTTGATTAAGAGGGACCAATCACTATCTTTTTCATCTTCTCTTTCTTCGCCCTTGCTTCCATGAAAGTTCTTAACCTACTTTGTTAACAGTGCCATAAATCAATTTAAAGTGAGTATAAGCCCCCCCTCGTGATTCTCTCGGGCTCCGACCCGAGAGTCCATTAAATAACCTGCAACATCGCTGTAGCTATAGGGTTATAGACCCCCGTGTCGAGCACGGGGGAAACACTACGGGGTAAGCGACGTGTGCTGACGCACACCAGCGAACATGTAACGACGCCTCCAGGTTAAATAGGCCAGCTATGGTTTAGTTTGCCGCAACGCCTCCCCTAACACCATAGCGCCTGCTACTGCTACATTCAAAGACCGTAGAGGAGGTACCATGGGAATGCGGAGCCGATGTGTTGCCTGACCCAAAACAGAGGGGGGCAGCCCGTCCCCTTCTTGCCCCAGCAAGAGCATATCATCGGGCTGAAAAGAAAATTCTGTGTAAACCTCTTCCCCCGCCGGGGTAAGGGCTAAAATACGCCTATCCTTATACTTTTCATAAAAAGTCTCCCATGAGGGGACAAACGTTAGATCCACATGATCTAAATAATCCATGCCCGCCCGACGCAACCGTTTATCACTAATGATAAAACCACAGGGCTCTATAATTTTAACAGGGGTTCCCATGCAAGCTGCTAAGCGGAGTAAAGTCCCTACATTTTGGGGGATTTCAGGTTGATAAAGACAGAGATCCATTAGATTTTCTTGACGCTTTTAATCCAATATTGATAACCAGTGACTACTGAAAAAAAAGCAGAAATCCATAACATAAGAATTCCTGCTGTATGAATCCAGTCTGAGGTATATAAAGGCCGTGAAGCCACAAGCAACGAAAGGCTGACCATTTGCGAGGCCGTCTTCCACTTAGCCAGAAAACTAACCGGGATTTGAGTATGATTATGGGAAAGATGCTCCCGCAACCCAGAAATAAATAATTCACGACTGAGAATAATAAGGGCTGGAATTAAAGATAATCCTGAGAGCCGATCAGTTCCTGCCAGCATAATAAGAGCCGTTGCAATAAGAAGTTTATCAGCAATAGGGTCTAAGAATTTACCAAGATTAGATATCTGATTTTTCTTACGGGCAACCATTCCATCAAAATAGTCTGTAAGACAGGCCAACCAATATAAACCCACCCCTATCCAACTGGCCCATTCAGTAGGAATATAAAAAGTTACTATAAAGGGAACAACAATTAAAATACGCGAAACAGTTAAAATATTTGCTATGGTCATTGTTTATTCATACCTCATCTTCAGTGATGACCTAGAAGTGTCTATTCAAAGGTACGTGCAGTTGATTCTAGTTCTGAACACTCGATAATATCACCTTCACGAATATCATCATAGTTTTCAAAAGCCATTCCGCATTCAAAGCCGCTTTTAACTTCTTTTACTTCGTCTTTGATGCGCTTCAATGTTTTTAATTTACCTTCGTGAATAACTACATCGTTACGCAGCAGGCGGACTTTAGATCCGCGTTTTACAACCCCTTCTGTTACATAACATCCAGCAATGTTCCCAAGGCTAGAAATCTTAAACACTCTTCGAATTTCTGCGCGGCCAATAAAGACTTCTTGCACCACAGGAGATAGTAATCCTGATAGCAACGACTTAACGTCATTAATAACGTCATAGATGATGGAATAATAACGGATTTGAATGCCTTCTTTTTTAGCCAAATCCCTGGCTTGTGTATTGGCCCGCACGTTGAAGCCTATAATTAATGCTTTGGAAGATTTCGCTAAAGCCACATCAGTTTCAGTAATTCCCCCAACACCCATATGAATGATTTTTACCCCTACTTCATCATGGGCCAGACCTTTTAAGCTGGAATTAATGGCGCCTGCTGACCCATTCACATCGGCTTTAATTAAAACGGCTAATTCTTTCTTGCCATTCGCTTGTTGAGCAAATAAATTTTCAATTTTAGTGCTATCACTGCCATCTAAGAACTTTTTCGCCCGTATTTTGCGTTCACGATATTCAGCAATTTCCCTGGCTTTTGATTCATCAGAAGTTACGGTAAGGATATCGCCTGCTTGGGGGAGGCCATTAAAGCCCAAAACTTCAATAGGAGTGGATGGCCCTGCGCTTTCTTGAGAAAGTCCTTGGTCATTAACCAAAGCTCTGACACGACCAAATTGGGCCCCTGCTACGAAATAATCCCCTATCTTTAGGGTGCCCTTTTGGATAAGGGTTGTTGCAATAGGCCCCCGTCCTTTTTCTAACTTAGATTCAATCACTACGCCTACAGCAGCCCGATGAGGATTAGCTTTTAAATCCATCATTTCTGCCTGTAATAGAATGGCTTCTTCTAACTTGTCTAAATTCTTTTTTTGCTTGGCAGAGACTTCTATGCATAAAACATCTCCCCCCAGCTCTTCCACAAATACTTCATGCTGCATTAAAGCCTGGCGTACTTTATCAGGGTTGGCTTCCGGCTTGTCTATTTTATTAATGGCCACAATGATGGGAACATTCGCAGCCTTAGCATGACGAATGGCTTCAATAGTTTGATCTTTAAGGCCATCATCTGCAGCCACAACCAATACCACAATATCGGTAACATTAGCCCCTCGTGAACGCATTTCTGTGAAAGCAGCATGGCCCGGCGTATCAATAAAGGTAATCTTCTTTCCATTTTTCAGCGTCACTTGATAAGCACCAATATGTTGCGTAATACCCCCCGCCTCAGAAGAAACGACGTCAGTAGTACGCAACGCATCTAACAGCGATGTTTTACCATGATCCACGTGCCCCATGATGGTGACAACAGGACACCGTGGGCTCATAGCACCTTCATTTTCTGGCTCTTCCTGCAAAGAATCTTCCACGTCCGCGTCAGATACGCGTCTGGCCTTATGCCCCATTTCTTCAGCCACTAGTTGCGCCGAATCACCATCTATAAATTGCGTAACAGTTACAAACATCCCCATTTTCATAAAGCACTTGATAACGTCAGCTGCTTTTTCTGCCATTCTATTAGCAAGTTCTTGAACAGTGATTGTTTCAGGAATGATGATTTCACGAGAAATTTTTTCAAATGATTGATCTTGCCGTAAAGCTTTTAAGCGTTCTTTTTCTCGGGCCCGCTTTATAGCTGCTAAGCTACGGCCACGGCGCTGAAAATCACTATCAATATCATCTTCAGACAAAGCACGTGTAATTGTGATTTTTCCCGCCCGTCGAGGTTCTTGTCTTTTTACAGGCGCTAAATGACGCAAGTTTTTAGAAGTTTCTGCCTCTTCTTCCGTCTCTACTTTGGCAGGAGGAGAAACCTTTTTTTCAGTATTTTCTGGTGTTGGCAAAGAGGATTCTGGGGCAGATTCTGGAGTATCAGAATGCTCTTCTTCAGAGAGAGCTTTTACAGCAGCAGCTTTATGAGCTTCTTTTTCTAAAGCCTGTTGGCGAATTTCTGCCGTACGCTTGCTATTTTCATCCAGATGAGCTGTTTTCTTTTCAACAAAATCAGCCGCTTCCTTTATGGCCCGTAGCCGCGCTTCTTTTTCTTCTAAAGTTAATTTATCTTTAGGAGCCTGTTTTTCAGGAACGGCAGAGGGCGCAGCAGGCGACTTACTCACAGGCCGCTGAATTAAAGAAGGATGAGAAGCCCTCATGTGGGAATCTTTGACAGCAGTGTGCTGCACATCTTGTCCTTGGGATAGGCGACTTCGTTTGACCTCCACAATAACAGACTTGCCTTTGGGAGCAGGTTGATTAATATCCTTTAAATTAACCTTCCGCGAAAGAGTTAACGGCTTCTTCTGTTCGGTATTGTTTTTGTCAGGAGTATCTGCCATGCACGCTCATCTTTAACTATTGTTGAAACCACGGTTCACGTGCCTGCATGATTAAAGAATCTGCCTGGGCACGAGTGAGACTTCCTTTTCCTAGAATATCTAGTAATTCATCGGTTGAAAGATCTGCCAGATCATCCATTGTTTTGATCTGACTTTCAGCTAATTTAAGAAGCATTTCAAGAGAGAAACCTTCCAGCTTTTCTAAATTCTTGTCTATTTTAAAAGCTTTCAATTTTTCTTTCAACAAATGGGTTTTTTCTTCGATATGTTTCAAAGACCTCTTTTGCAACTCTGCTGCTAGTTCTTCATCAAATCCTTCGATAGAAATTAATTCAGCAAGGGCTATTTCAGCAATATCTTCTACATTCTTAAAGCCTTCTACCGCTAATAAATGGCCAATTACTTCGTCCACATCCAGGGCCTTAATGAATAATTCAGATTTTTCTTTATATTCTTCAGCCCGTCGGCTCGCTTCTTGTTCTTCCGTTAAAATATTAACGTTCAGCCCGGTGAGTAATGAGGCAAGGCGCACATTCTGTCCGCGGCGCCCAATGGCAATACTCTGTTGGGCAGTAGGCACAACAACGTCCACTTGGTTTGTAGACTCATCAAAAATCACTTTTGAAATTTCTGCAGGGGATAATGCATTAATAATAAAGTTAGCTTGATTAGGCGACCATACGACAATGTCGACCTTTTCACCCTGTAATTCATTCACAATAGCCTGAATACGAGATCCGCGCATTCCTACACACGCCCCTACAGGATCAATACTACTATCTTCTGAACGAATGGCTATTTTGGCACGACTACCTGGATCACGGGCCACAGACATAATTTCAATGGTTCCATCAGCAATTTCAGGAACCTCTTGTTCAAACAGCTTAGCCATAAAGTTAGGATGAGCCCGCGATAATTGGACAATAGGCCCCCGCGCTTCTGGGTTGACGTCTAAAATATAGCAGCGGATGCGGTCGCCATTTCTTAGGTTTTCCCGTGGGATACATTCATCACGGCGTAAAGAGGCTTCTATACGGCCCACATCAATGACATAATTTCCGAAATCAACACGCTTTACGATCCCCGTAGTAATGGTACCCACTTTATCTTTAAATTCTTCATATTGCTTTTGTCTTTCCGCTTGGCGCACGCGTGTAGAAATAATCTGACGAGCAGACTGCGCTGACACACGCCCAAAAGAAACAGGAGGCAAGGACTCTATAAGAAATTCCCCAATCTCTAAGCTAGGATTTATTTTCTGAGTATCTTCTAAGGAAATTTGGGTGAAAGGATTTTCAACTATTTCTACAACTTCACGATAGCGAGATATGCTTACTTCCCCTGTAGATCGGTCAATATAAGCCCTGATATCATTTTCATTACCATATTTTGCACGGCCAATCTTTTGGATAGCCTCTTCCATGGCAAAAAACACTTCCTCAGGCTCGATCCCTTTTTCCCTTGCGACAGCTTCTGCAATTTGCAAAGCTTCTTTATTAACTATTAATCCCATCATTTCCTCATTAAAACGAATAAGTTTTTTTACTTATCACCCTTAATTATCCAGCTATCATTGAATTTGGCTATCCTATGTATCCCTTATTAAACAAAAAGGCGGACAAATTGTCCACCCTTAATAACCTAATTTCCAAGGATAAATCAAATGGAATTATAGCTAGTTTTTTAGATTAGTCAATCAGCCTTAAATTAAAGGGACTTGAACATACAGATTAACACAGAGTTTCTTTTTTATTTGATGAAACTCCACCTTCTAATTCTGATCGAGATCTGTGGCGACCTTCTAATTCTTTTTTTATTGCTATATAGTTATCGATAAGACCCTGATAAATATTAGCCTTCTTTAAAAGGTTCTTTCTATATGAATGTACTATAGAAAGGGTAGTATAGGCTCTGCCTTTGGACTCTAACTTTAGTTTCATCCCAACAGTATCAAAGAGCAATTTTCCTATCTCTGTTCCACAGTATAATTGTAAACTCTCAAGAAACTCGGAATTATTAGATCTATTTTTAACCCCTTCTTCAATAAAATCATCCCACTCTGTCATTAGATCGGACGACTCTCCCTCATCAACTTTTTGGAAGATAGTTTCTCCCATAAGCCCCAATTCTTCTTCAATTCGATATTTCGCTTGGAAGGCCATGGATTTTAAAACATCTTCTGATAAACCCTCAAGTTCACTCTGGGCTGAATTATAAGACGTTGATTGCTTTTCCTCAGAGAAGCTATTTCTTTTCTCATCATCAATCTTCTCACCTTGGTGATCTTCCACACTGGGAGTAGGCCGCCTGCCTATAGGAGAAAGGTGTTCCCCTGCAAAGGGAGGAGGAGATACAGACACGGGTCCTATTTTATCTCTTACCCAGCCCATAGCTCTAATGCCCCAATAACAACAACCCGATTCATCATATTGTTGTGCACCCGCAGAAAAAGATTGGGAAAAAGTTAAAAATAAAAATGTAAAAATATGTACGGTAAATTTCATGAGAACCTCTCTCTTTTATTTTAGTTTTATAGCGACTTTTTAATCATATCATTATTATAGAAAAATCTACAAAAAATTATGCTAAATTTAAAATAAGGTAAAATATGCCTGGGAAGCTTTATTTATCAAAGACACCTTAATTATATCATCAGTTGACCATAAATTTCCAGCTATAGTTCCCTAGTTTTCATGCTTTAAGGGGCGGGTCATAAGGGCCTCCATCGCTGTAAGGGGGTCTGTATTTTCATATAGAACCTCATAAACCATTTGGCAGATAGGCATTTCAACTTTAAGCGTATGGGCAACTTTCATCACCGCCCGTGCGGTATGATACCCTTCCACCGTTTTTCCAATAGAGTCTAAGGCTTGGTGAGGGCTTTTGAGGCGAATGACTTCTTGGCCGAATTGTAGGTTTCGGGATTGACTGCCCATACAGGTGAGCATGATATCGCCAATCCCAGAAAGGCCCAGCAACGTCTCAGCTTTTGCACCTTTTTTAAGAGCTAACTCTTTTACTTCCGAGAGGGCACGGGTGATAAGGGCGACGCGAGCATTTTCTCCTAGCCCTAACTCTTTCACAAAACCACAGGCGATAGCTAAAACATTTTTAAGAGCCCCTCCGATTTGTACCCCCATCAGGTCTTCATTTAAATAAATCCGAAAATGAGGATGGCAAAATGCCTGCACCACTTCCTGAGCAGCAGGAGAAGAATTATATCCCAGCGTTGTGGCTGAGGGGAGATTTTGAACTATTTCATGGGCAAAATTAGGCCCTGATAAAATTGTTAAAGGATGATGGGGCAACAATTGGGCCATTACTTCGCTCATAAATTGCCCTGATCCAATATAAATTCCCTTAGAGGCGATAACGAAGATAACCGCAGGCTGAATAAAAGGTTTTATAGACTGTAAAAACTCAGGGATATACTGCACAGGAATAGCAATCACAATAAGATGAGCTTGGGCTAAAGCAGTAATATCATGTACCACGGGAATTTGCGCCTCGTGAAGCAAGTGCAAATCAGAAGAATGCCTACTTAAAACAGTAACAGAAGAACCTGCACGCTTAGCTGTGAGTGCGAGAGCTGTCCCCCAAGCACCTGCACCGATTATGTAAACTTTTTTCATACCCATCTTTTTCTACGTGAGGCTGAGTATAGCGGAAGGTTATATTTCTGTCGATCAAAAGTATAAATTAATTCGTGATTTAATTACCTTTTTGTTCTGTCTTCTTTTATTTTTCAAGGCGAATTTCTTTTCAAATTTCTCTTTTTCAGAAATACTTAGGGGCTTCCCTGATTATAAAAAATCTTCTTTTACTTCTATGCTCTCCATCTGATTTAAGGTTGCCACATCAACGGGGCTAATTTTATAAAAATTCGGCAATTGAATGGTAATCCCTGCTGCTTGCACGGATGGAAGAACTAAAGAAATTTTTGAACGGCCCCCCCTTTTAGAATCCAAGAAATTTTTAATATATTCTAGGGAGGTTGTATTTTTCAGATGAATGGAAAAATGATTTTCTATCTTTTCCACCATTTCTTCTAATAAAGAAATATTTTGAACTGTTAATTTTTTAACACCTTGATCGTCTGTTCGAATAGAGACAGAGAGACATAAAGGCATTCCCGATTCTACTAATTCACGGGCCCGTCCAATGTTTTCAGAAAAAACGGTGGCCTCATAAGCACCTTTATCATCGGACAATCCAATAAAAGCAAACTTTTTACCATTTTTAGAGATGCGTTGTTTGAAGAAAGAAGGCATCCCGATCATCGTGCCATGCGCCCCTTGAAAACTATCAATAGCGTCGCTTTTAAGTATTTTGAGTTTTTCTAATATCTTTTCTCCATAGGCATCTAAAGGATGGGCTGATAGATAGAACCCTATAGCCCCTGCCTCTTGTTGCAATTTCTCTAAGATAGGCCATTCCCCAACGGCGGGTAACTCCAAAGAAGACGTTGCCATTGTAGAGAAGCTAAATAATTGCGTTTGGGTTGTCGTTTGGTCGGCTAAAGTATCTTGCGCATATTTTAACAAAGATTCAATGGCTTCAAAAAGCTGACGCCGTATGGGATGGAGGCTATCCAAGGCACCGGCACTAATCAAACTTTCTAGCTGACGTTTATTGAGAACTTTAGTGGTCAATCGCCTTAAAAAATCTTCCAATGATTTAAATGGTCCATTTTTTTGCCGTTCGACAACCAACGCAGCCATTGAAGCTTCTCCTACATTTTTCACAGCGGCAAGAGCATAGCGGATATACTTTTGCCCCGTTGTTTCATCTATTTCTACAGAGAAATTTTCTTGGGATTTGTTAACATCAGGGGGGAGAAGGGTGATTCCCATTGTGGCTAAATCTTGCCGATAAACAGCCAATTTATCAGTATTGTGTTTATCATAAGTCATGGTTGCTGCCATAAACTCGTGCGGGAAATTTGCCTTCATGTACGCTGTTTGATAAGTAACAAGGCCATAAGGGGCCGCATGGGCCTTTGGAAAACCATAGCTAGCAAATTTAGCAATTTGGTCAAATACCTGGGTAGCAATATCTTTATCAATATCTTTGGCGATAGCTCCCTCTACAAATATTTTACGCTGCGCATCCATTTCGGATTTAATTTTCTTCCCCATTGCGCGTCGTAGTAAATCAGCGCGCCCAATCGTATAGCCGGCGAGTACCTGCGCAATTTGCATAGCTTGCTCTTGATAAACAATCACCCCATAGGTTTCTTTTAAAATAGATTCGATAGAAGGATGGGCATAATAAACCTCTTGCTCGCCATGTTTACAAGCAATATAGCGCGGGATATCGTCCATAGGGCCAGGGCGATAAAGAGCCCCTAGCGCAATAATTTCCTCAAACTTATCAATTTTAAGGCGGCGCACTACATCGCGCATTCCTTGACCTTCCAGCTGAAAAATGCCAACTGTTTCAGCACGGTTAAGCAAATCAAATGTTTTTTGGTCATTTAAAGGGATTTGTGAAAGATAGATTGAATGGCCTTGGGCCCGTGCCATTTCAGCAGATTTTTCTAAAACGGTAAGGGTCTTTAATCCTAAAAAGTCGAACTTTACAAGGCCGGCAAGTTCAACGTATTTCATGCTAAATTGGGTCGCCAAAATTTCTGATTTAGCGTCGTGATAAAGAGGAACAATTTCGTTTAAAGGGCGGTCTCCGATGATAAGACCAGCCGCATGAGTAGAGGCATGACGATAGAGTCCTTCCAGTTTTTGCCCTATATCCATCAGTTTGGCAACGGACATATCTTCTTTTATCATTTGTTGGAGTAATGGCTCTTGTTGAATAGCTTCTTCAAGGGTGCATGGATTGGAAGGATTCTGTGGCACTAACTTACAGATTTTATCTACTTGGGGATAAGGTATCTGTAGCACCCGCCCCACATCACGTACCACCGCCCTTGCTTGCAATTTTCCAAAAGTGATAATATGGGCCACCCGATTTTTTCCATACCGTTGCTGCACGTATCGAATAACTTCATCACGCCGATCTTGGCAAAAGTCGATATCAAAATCGGGCATTGATACACGCTCAGGATTCAAAAAGCGTTCGAAAAACAATCCAAAACGTACAGGATCTAAATCTGTGATAGTAAGGGACCATGCCACAACCGACCCCGCCCCTGATCCACGTCCCGGGCCCACAGGGATATTTTCTTTTTTAGCCCATTGAATAAAATCTGCCACAATAAGGAAGTATCCAGCAAACCCCATACTGATGATAATCTCCAGTTCCATACTGAGGCGTTTTATATATTCTTGACGTCTTTGAGGGTCAGCAAGTCCTATCTGAGAAAACCGCTTTTCTAGCCCTTCACGGGCTTGCTTCTTGAGCTCTTCTTCCTCTGAGTGACCAAGCTCTGTAGAAAACTTAGGCAATACAGGTTTTGTTCCCTTAGGCATAAATTGACAACGTTGGGCAATGGCATACGTGCTTTCAATAGCTTCAGGCAAATCGGCAAACAACGCCTTCATGTCTGCATCTGATTTAAAATAATGATGAGGGGTTACTTGGCGACGTGCTGTGTCTGTAAGATAAGCCCCTTCTGCAATACATAAGAGAACATCGTGGGCTTCATGCATAGAAGCATCTTCAAAAAATACATTATTTGTAGCAACAAGGGGAATATGAAGCTCATAAGCCCAATCAATAAATAAATCTTCCGTTTTAAGCTCTTCTTCTGTTCCATGGCGTTCGATTTCCATATAAAAACTATTTTTAAAAATCCCTTGAAGCTGGTGAAGAACTTTTTTTGCTTCTTCTTTTTTATGGGCTAATACAAGCTTTCCAATGGGTCCATTGACCCCCCCTGATAGGGCTATAAGATTGGTTGCATAAGAATTTAAATCTTCCAACGTTACATAAGGGACATGGCGTTGAGGAAGCTCTTCATAGGCATGGCTTACCAATTTTAAGAGATTTTCGTACCCTTTTTCATTTTCCGCTAGCAACACAAGGGAAGGTAATTCCAGTAGAGCATCCTCTGCGGTCAAACGCAGTTTTACTTCCACTCCCATGATTGCTTTTATTTTTTCGTTCGCGCAAGCCAGGGAAAATTCCAAAGCCCCAAACATGTTATTCGTGTCTGTTATGGCAACGGCAGGCATATTATGCTGTTTACATAGACGAACCATATCAGGAACTTTAATAGCTCCCTCCGCTAAAGAGTAGGCAGAATGGGTCCTTAAATGAACAAAGGGTGTGCTGATAGTGTAAGCGGTACTCATAATAATATAATTAAGTTAATTGAGATTTTTCTTTAAGGTTAAAGGGACGAAATTTTCCCTCATGCAAATATAAAATCCTATCCATTTGGCTAGCAAGTCTATGGTCATGAGTGGCTACCACTGTCGTCATTTTTAACTCTTTGACTAGTGCGAGCAACAAAGAAAAAAAGGTATCCGCATTATGCTCATCCAGATTACCAGTGGGCTCATCCGCCAATAAAAGAAAGGGATTATGCACTAAAGCACGGGCAATGGCAACCCGCTGCTGTTCCCCACCTGATAATTCCCAGGGACGATGGGATAATCGCTGGCTAAGACCCACTTTTTTTAAAATATGCATCGCTCTTGTTGCTGCTTCTTTATAAGGGACACGTTGAATTAAAAGAGGCATCATGACGTTTTCGTGAGCAGTGAATTCAGGCAATAAATAATGTTTTTGGTAAATAAATCCTAAAGAGTACGCCCTAAAGGCATCTTTTTGAGAAATAGAAAGGGAAGCATATTCTTTTCCTTCATATTCGATAGTCCCACTTGTCACTCCATCTAGCAAGCCAATCAAATGAAGAAGGGTTGATTTACCCGACCCAGAAGACCCCATTAAGGCGACTATTTCCCCCTGCTGTAAGTCAAAAGAAATGTCTTCTAAAACTATTAAATCTTTTCCGGGTTGGGGGTATGTTTTACGTAAATGATGTACTTTTAAAAAAATTTTATCCATTTTGCCGCAAAGCCTCCACTGGATTAAGTCGCGAAGCCCGATAAGCGGGATAAAGAGCTGCTAAAAACGCTAAAACGATAGCCATGCTTACAATCATCATCACATCCTCCCACAATATAACTGAAGGAAGTTGGGACAAAAAATAAAACTCAGCCTTGAATAATTCTATTCCTAATAATGATTGCAAACCCTGGCGAATAGGCTCTAAATGGGCGGCGATTCCAATCCCTAGAAGGGTCCCTATTGTCGTACCTAATAATCCGATAAAACTTCCAACCCCACAAAAAATGGAAAGAATGCTTTTAGCAGGCGCCCCCATGGTTTTTAAAATAGCAATGTCCATCGTTTTATCTTTTACTAAAATCACCAAACCTGAAATAATATTAAATGCTGCAATAAGAATAATTAAGCTTAAAATAATAAACATAACATTTCGTTCAACTTGGATGACTTCAAAAAAGCTTGCATGAGCTTGCCCCCAACTGATAAACCGCAAAGGAGAAGAAGTCATCTGCTGAATCTTTTCACTCAGGTCATCTGTTGCATAGGGATTTTTTAAATATATTTCTAAATGAGTCCACTGACTCTCAATCCTGAAAAATTCCTTTGCTTTTGGATAAGGAATAAACCCCACATTTTGATCATACTCATACATGCCTACTTCAAAAATACCGGTGACCTTAAATTGTTCAAATCGGGGAACAGTCCCAAAAGGTGTTACATTTCCTTTTGGCGATACCAATGTAATAAAATCACCCACCTGTAGAGAAAATTTTTGAGCTAAACGAGCCCCCACCACCACCGATTGGGTGGACGAGTCAAATCCATCAAAATCTCCATAAATTAGTTTATGGTAAATGAAGCTTTTATTTCTGAGTTCATCAAAAGGCATAGCCCGCAGTAAAATCCCTGAGGATGATGCATTGGAAAGAAGCATAGCTTGCCCTTCGATAACCGGCAGCACCACATTAACGGGGGGAAGCACTTGGATATTCTTTAAAAATGAAGTGCCTTCCTCAGTTGTTCCTTGAAATTCATAAATAGAAAGATGGCTATTAAAGTCTAAGATCTTCTTAGAAAGTTCAAGACGAAAACCATTCATTACCGACATAACAATAATAAGGGTTGCCACCCCTAGTGTAATTCCCAAAAAAGAAAAGAGGGTGATGATTTTTAAAAATCCGTCAGAATGTCGTGGCCATACATAGCGCCCCGCAACAAATTTTATAAAAGGCCAATTCATAGGGGAATATTGTCAAACTAAATCAGCAGATGCAAGAATTAAAATATCGTTATAAAAAATACTTGCTGAACTTAAAAAATATTCTTACTATCACCACAGTTTTTCGTGAGTAGAAAGTTATAACAATGAAATTATTTCATTCAGTCTTATCTGTAGGGGGTTGCACTATTTTAAGTCGGGTGACCGGCTTTATCCGTGAAACTTTGCAAGCCCACTATATAGGGGTTAGCATTGTCAGTGATGCGCTGGGCATTGCTATTAAAATCCCCAGTTTGTTCCGCCGTATTTTTGCGGAAGGAGCTTTTAATGCCTCGTTCGTTCCTATGTTTTCGGGTATTTTAGCAACCGAAGGACGTAAGGAAGCTCTGTTATTTGCCCAAAATGTTTTATCTTTGCTATGCTTTGCTCTGTTAGGCTTAAGCTTGCTGGTTGAGTTTTTTTTACCCGATT
Source organism: Alphaproteobacteria bacterium (assembly GCA_048595075.1). GTDB lineage: Bacteria > Pseudomonadota > Alphaproteobacteria > UBA7879 > UBA5542 > JBAWWO01. The sequence continues at coordinate 11,729 of JBMDXI010000031.1, read as the reverse complement.
TAATTCCTTTATTATTCAGGGGACTGAGTGCCACCCCAGATCGTTTATTATTAACCATTGAATTTTCAAAAATTACCTTCCCCTTTCTATTTTTTATTTCTCTGACAGCTTTCTTTAGTGGGGTATTAAACTCTTTTGAACGATTTACAGCTGCCGCTTCTTCCCCAGCTGCTGGAAATTTGTTTATTATTGGATGTATCTTATACTTAAGTCCCACTATTGGTTCGGCTGGTTATGCCTTAGCATGGGGCATTTTAGGATGTAGTATCGTTCAGTTTTTATGGGTATTTGTACCTTGTCAGTGGTCTGGTATTACTATTCGCATTTCTCTACCCAAGATGACCCCCCGTTTAAAAAAGTTTTTCACTGTGATGGTGCCGGCTGCTTTAGGATCAGGCGTGGTACAAATTAACTTGTTTTTAGATATTATGATCGCGTCCTACTTGAAAGTAGGGGGTATTTCTTATATGAATTATGCCGATAGATTAGCGCAGTTGCCCTTAAGTGTTATTGGTGTTGCTATGAGTACAGTATTATTGCCCACTCTTTCAAAACAGTGGCGACGTAAAGAGGTTGAAAAAGCCTTAGCCACACAAACCCTGGCCATTGAAGCTTCTATGGCTTTGGCTATCCCTGCCATGGTGGGATTGGTCATGTTAGCACCTTTTTTAATCGAGCATCTTTATCAACATGGGGAATTCAAGGCATCAGCGGTAGACCCTACAGCACGTACCTTAATAGCCTTAGCTTCAGGCTTACCCGCTTACATTATGGTCAAGCTATTTAGTACTGTTTTCTTTTCGAATGGCGACACAAAAACACCTATGATGGTAGGGTTAGGGGGCGTCATCCTTAACGTTACATTAAATCTGTTGCTTATCCACTCAATGGAATACGTGGGTTTAGCCTTATCTACAAGCATTGCGTCTTGGGCACAAATGCTAGTATTAGGGAGTGTGTTAAGAAAAAAGAAATTGTTAGACTTAAAACATTTTTTCTATTCATTCTTTCCGCGCCTTTCTATAAGTATTGGACTTCTAGTTCTCTACCTCACTTTTATAAACCCATGGATAGAGAAAAGATTAAGCTTTGTTAGCGAGTCTAGTTGGCTATTACTTCCAACTATTCTCGGATTGACTTTTTCTTTTTACTTAGCTATTGCTTACATAACAGGAGCTTTAAGATTTTCAAAAATTCAATCCAAACTTAAAGAAATTGATTAAACGTTCAAGATAAAGGGATTTTAAATGCATCTTCTAGCGATTTTTCTTTCAACAATTTTGTTTTTTTCTTCCACTTATGCTGGTATCAAAAAAACAAAAATAACTTCTCCCCAAACGCTTCACGGCCTTTCTAAGTTAGACGGCGATCTTAAATATTCTGCTAATTTTACCCACTATGATTTTGTAAATCCGGAAGCGCCTAAAAAAGGAAAAGTAACTATTGGTAAAGTAGGAACCTTCGAAAGCTTGAATGGCTGGGTGGTAAAAGGCATTCCTGCTGACAAACTTCCTTTAACCCGCACCACCTTATTAACACGCTCGCCAGAAGAAGCTTTTTCCATGTATGCAGCAGTTGCTGAAAGTGTAGAAATTCCTAAAGATCGATCCTGGATTATTTTCAATATTCGCCCCCAAGCTAAATGGGAAACAGGCGATCCAATAACCGCTGATGATGTTATATTTAGCTGGAAGACGTGGCTTGAAATAGGGCAACCTTTCATGAAAACATACTATTCAAAAGTTGAAAAAATAGAAAAGCTAGAACCCTTAAAAGTGAAGGTGATCTTTAAACCTGTCACCCCTCCTGATAAAGAATTACCTCTTATCATATCGATGATGCCGCTTATTTCTCAAAAAGCTTATCAGGGAAAAGATTTAATGAAATTAACCCATCTTCCTTTACTTTCCAATGGTCCTTATCGCGTAAAATCGGTAGATTTTGGGCGATCAATCACCTATGAACGCAATAAAAACTTCTGGGGTAGCAATCTTCCCCCTTATAAAGGGCGCTATAATTTTGATGAAGTGCGTATTGATTACTATCGTAATGCAGCCGCCATGTTTGAGGCCTTTAAGTCAGGAAAAATAGATTATACTGAAGAGGAAAACCCTCAAAAATGGGTGCACGACTATAACTTTCCTGCCTCTAAAAAAATTAAAAAAGAAGAAATCACCCATAATCGCCCGATTGGGATGACTGCCTTTGCTCTGAACACGCGCCGAGATTTATTCAAAGATATACGGGTTCGTAAAGCGATTAATTTGGCTTTCAACTTCGATTGGGTCAATAAAGCAAGCTTTGAAGGTAAATACAAACGCATTAATAGCTTTTTTGAAAATAGTGACTTTGCCCCTCATGGAAAGCCAACGGCTGAAGAGTTAAAAGTGTTAGACCCTTATAAAAAACAGCTTGAGCCTGTTATCTTTCAAAACAGCTATCAAAGCCCCTCCCATGCAACACCTGCTTTAGTAAGAAAACATTTAACAGAAGCCCAACAACTTCTCAAAGAAGCAGGGTGGCAATTGGAAAAAGGGAAACTCGTGCATCAACAGACCAAAAAACCCTTTAATGTAGAAATTCTTATTACTGATCCTCTTCATGAAAAAATGGCTTTAAGTGTGGTGCGCAGTTTGTCTCCGTTGGGCATAACCGCAAGTGTCAAACTGCTCGAAGGTGCTCAGTATGAACGGCGTAAAGTAGATTTTGATTATGATATGATTTTGCATAGTTGGTACGCTGCCAAGTCCCCCGGGAATGAAATTTTGAATTATGTGTCCTCTCAATCTGCTGACACGCCGGGTAGCAGAAACTACCCTGGTATGAAAGACCCTATTTTAGATGCGATTGTTGAAAAGATTATTGCATCTCATACAAAAGAAGAATTAGCAGGTCGCGTCAAAGCACTTGATAGAATCATCATGAGCAGATATTACGTCATTCCATTGGGTTATCTTAACAAGGATCTTATTGCTTATGCAGCACGACTAAACCACCCACGCCATACATCAGACCTGGAATCACGTCTTGAATCCTGGTGGGTGGAGTAGATATACTCGGGGATAGACTCTTACCCTTCGCAATCCTAACTGATTCACTTTTTTGGATTTGATACTGTGTGACAAGAGGGCTCTTGATCAACACAGGCATTTAGCATAAAGTACCCACCATGCAAGACGTAAATAAGTTAAAAGATGATGCCTTAAAAGCAATTCATAGTGCCCAGACACTTCAGACCCTGGAAGATATACGGGTAGAAGTATTGGGCAAAAACGGCTTTTTGACGACTCTCATGAAAGGCTTAGGCGGCCTTTCTCCTGAGGAACGCAGCCAAAAAGGTGCCTCTCTGAATGCAAGTAAAGAAATTATTATGGAAGCATGGAATGCAAAAAAAGCAGCATTAGCAACAGAAGCTTTAAACCAACAACTTGCTCAAGAACATATCGATATGTCTCTTCCACCCCTCCCTGAGGAAAAAGGGGGCATTCATCCCATCAGCAAAACTATTGAAGAACTAATGCATATTTTCCTGCAAATGGGATTTGATGTAGCAGAAGGGCCCGATATTGAAGATGACTTTAATAACTTTACGGCGTTGAATATCCCCCTTGATCACCCTGCGCGCCAGGAACATGATACTTTTTATGTAAAAGGCCATATTAAGGGCAACCCAGGGGTATTACGCACCCACACATCCCCCGTACAAGTTCGTACAATGACCTCTCAAAAGCCCCCTATTCGTATTATATCACCGGGGCGTGTTTATCGCGCTGACTATGATATGACCCATACCCCTGTCTTCCATCAAATTGAAGGACTCGTTATTGAAAAAGATATCCATATGGGGCATCTAAAATTTACTATATTGAATTTCTTACGCGCTTATTTCGGTATAAAAGACTTAAATATTCGCTTTCGACCTAGTTTCTTTCCCTTTACAGAGCCATCTGCTGAGATTGATATGCAATGGAATCGAACAACCGGAAAATTAGGCGAAGGAAGTGATTGGTTAGAAATAGGAGGGTGCGGCATGGTGCATCCTCACGTGCTTGAAAACTGCGGGATTGATTCCACGCAATATCAAGGTTTTGCTTTCGGGTGTGGTATCGAACGTTTGACTATGCTCAAATATAGCATTCCAGACCTCAGGAACTTCTTTGAAACCGATATCCGCTGGCTCCATCACTATGGATTTGACGCCTTTGATATTCCTTCTCTTTTGTCTTTACAACGAGGTCTTGCATGAAAGTCCCCTATAGCTGGCTTTTAGATCATTTAGATACCGACGCTTCTGTAGAAGCTATTGCAGAAACACTCACAACATTGGGCTTAGAGGTAGAAGATATTTCCAACCCTGCTCAAGGGTTAGACGGCTTTGAAGTTGCAGAAATTTTGGAGGCAGCCCCCCATCCTCAAGCAGATCGCCTTAAGGTATGTCGTGTACGCCGTGGATCTGGGGAAGTTTTGCAAATAGTATGTGGCGCCCCCAATGCCCGTGCAGGATTAAAGGTTGTGCTGGCCCTCCCAGCGCAGAAAATTCCTACCACTGGACAAGTGCTTAAACTAACAGCTATTCGGGGCGTAGAAAGCCAAGGTATGCTCTGCTCGACATCTGAATTAGGCTTAGAAGAAGAAAGCAATGGAATTATGGAGCTTCCTTCTTCAGCCCAAGTTGGAGATTCCTTAATTTCTTTTTTGGGAACTGATGAAGTTATTCTGGATGTGAATGTTACCCCTAACCGATCAGACTGCTTGAGTATACGAGGAATTGCGCGAGAATTAGCAGCCGCTGACATAGGAACTCTAAAGCCTTTAGATATCCATAAAGTTCCTGCGACTACTCAGCAAACTCTTTCCGTTATCGCTGATCCTCAAATTTTAGAGACGGGCGCTTGTTCTCATTTCAGCGGCCGCCTTATTCAAGGTATTAAAAATGGCCCTAGTCCTGACTGGTTACAAAAAAAGTTAAAAGCTATCGGGAAAAATCCTATTTCTTTAGTAGTAGATATTACCAATTATCTCTGTTTTGACTTGGGGCGTCCCATGCATGCTTTTGATGCAGATCAGATAGAAGGCCCTCTTCATGTACGTTTTGCTGCAGAAGAAGAAGCCTTTCAATCTTTAAAAAATGAAGACTATAGCCTTAATTCAGAAATGACCCTTATCGCAGATAAGCAAGGAGCTTTAGCTTTAGGGGGTATCATGGGGGGGCTTCGCGGGTCTTGCACCTCTGACACTGTAAATGTATTCTTAGAATCTGCCTATTTTAGTCCGACACGTACTGCTGCAACAGGACGAAAATTAAATATACTCTCTGATTCACGTTATCGGTTTGAGCGGGGTATTGATCCTCATAGTGCTCTATTAGGACTAGAATATGCGACGCAATTGATCCTGAAATGGGGCGGAGGACAAGCTGGTCCTATCATTGAGGTCGGCGCCCCTTTAAAGGCACAAGACCCTATTGCTTTTGATCCTCAACACATTGAAAAATTAACAGGCCTACACATAGGTGAAGAAAGAATTAAGTCCATTTTAGAAAAACTAGGATTTGATTATAAAGAGAAAATGGTTCATGTGCCTTCATGGCGCCATGATATTCGCACTTCGGTTGACCTGATAGAGGAAGTTACCCGCCATTATGGGTATGATCATCTACCCCTTACCCCTTTACCCTTCGAAAAGGCGAGTACAGCTACCCCTGCCCAAAGTCGCCTGATTAAATTAAAACATATGCTTGCAGGCCGAGGGCTTCATGAAGCTGTCACCTGGTCAATGGTGGATGAAAAATCTTATAACCTGTTTGGAGGCAAGGACGATAACTTACGGATCATAAACCCCATTACTGTTGACTTAGAGTACATGCGGCCTTCAATTTTCCCGAGTCTCTTAAAAGCCCTTCATAATAATGTAGATCGCGGACAAAATCCTGTCTTTTTATTTGAAATAGGGCCTGTCTTTAAAACATTAGAAACACAACAGACTCATATAACTGCTCTGCGATGGGGAAAATGTTATAAAAACCATTGGGCGCATCAAGAGCGTTGGGTAGATGTGTTTGACATAAAAGCAGATGCTTTAGCGGTGCTAGAAAGTTGCGGTCTCAAAGAAGGGAACTATCAAATAGTAAGCCAAGGAGCCCCTTCCTATTATCACCCTGGACGCTCGGCTATTATTCAACAAGGCCCCAAAAATATTTTAGGTTTTTTTGGTGAACTTCACCCCCTTATCCTAAAGCATTATGATATCAAGCATCCTGTTGTAGGCATGGAGCTAAATTTAGGGGCCATCCCTCCTAGTCGTTTGAAAGAAAAAGAATCAGTGGTTCTATCACCTTTTCAAGCTATTGAACGGGATTTTGCTTTCATTGTGTCCTCTAGCTTAGAAGCAGGTAATCTTGTCCCTTTAATCAAAAAGATTGATAAAGATATTATTACTTCGGTGGACATCTTTGATGTTTATAAGGGAAAAGAAGGCGACAACATTCATAAGAAGTCGGTGGCGATTCGGGTACGTTTAGAGCCCCAAGATAAAACCTTTACAGATGATGAAATTCAAGATATCAGTGCAAAAATTATAAAAACTGTTGAAACAACAACCGGTGGAATATTAAGATCAGAAGATGCCTTTAGATAAAATTCGAAACTTCGCAATCATTGCCCACATCGACCATGGAAAATCCACATTGGCGGATCGGCTTATTGAAAAATGCCAAGGACTCCCTGAACGGGAAATCACCGAGCAAATGCTCGATTCGATGGATATAGAAAAGGAACGGGGCATTACCATTAAAGCCCAAACTGTGCGGCTGCGCTATAAAGCAAAAAATGGAGAGGTGTATCAGCTTAACCTTATTGATACCCCCGGTCACGTAGACTTTGCTTATGAAGTTAGTCGCTCTTTGGCCGCATGTGAAGGATCCATTTTAGTAGTGGATGCCACCCAAGGGGTAGAAGCCCAAACCCTGGCCAATGTGTACCAGGCTATTGATAACAATCATGAAATTATCCCGGTGTTGAATAAGGTTGATTTACCATCCGCGGATATCGAACGGGTCAAAGCACAAATTGAAGAAGTGATAGGTATTGATGCCAGTGAAGCGGTTCCTATTTCAGCCAAAACAGGACTGGGAATTGAAGATGTGTTAGAGGCAATTGTCCATCGTTTGCCTGCCCCTCAAGGGGATGAAAAAGCCCCCTTGAAAGCATTAGTCATGGATAGTTGGTATGATGCTTATTTAGGGGTCATCACTCTCATTCGAATTAAGGATGGTGTGTTAACACCGGGAATGAAAATTAAAATGATGTCAACTGGCACGACTTATAGTGTGGATCAGGTGGGAATTTTCACCCCTAAAATTCAAAAAGTCGATGCTTTATATCCGGGCGAAGTAGGGTACCTAACAGCTAACATTCGCGAAGTCGCCGATTGCTCTGTAGGGGATACAATTACAGAAGAAAAGAGACCTTGCGACCAACCGCTCACAGGGTTTAAGCCATCAGTCCCTGTTGTATTTTGCGGGCTATTTCCTATTGAAAGTGCTGATTTTGAACGGTTGCGTGACAGCTTAGCGAAGCTCCGTTTAAACGATGCCAGCTTTCATTTTGAACCCGAAAGTTCAGCCGCTCTTGGATTTGGGTTTCGCTGTGGGTTTCTAGGGCTCTTGCACCTGGAAATTATCCAAGAGCGTTTGGAGCGAGAATTTGATTTAGACCTGATTACCACCGCCCCCAGTGTGATTTATAAAGTGCACATGACCAATAAAACGGTGATCGAGCTCCACAATCCTGCCGATATGCCAGACCCAGGCCGTATTGATTTCATTGAAGAGCCATGGATCAAAGCCACTATTCTTGTGCCCGATGAATACTTAGGGTCTATTCTTGCGCTCTGTACTGAACGCCGCGGAGAGCAAGTTGATATGACCTATGTGGGTAACCGAGTGATGGTAGTCTATCGCCTTCCTTTAAATGAAATTGTGTTTGATTTTTATGATCGTCTTAAGTCTATCAGCCGTGGCTACGCTAGCTTCGATTATCATGTGGATTCTTATCATGAAAGTGATTTGGCAAAAGTCAGCATTTTAGTAAACGGAGAGCTAGTAGATGCCCTCTCTTTCATCACCCACCGGGCCCGTTCAGAATCCCGTGGACGCGAAATCTGCGAGCGTTTAAAAGAGTTAATCCCACGGCAACTCTTCCCCATTGCTATCCAAGCCGCGATCGGGGGCAAAATCATTGCCCGCGAAACGATATCAGCCATGCGCAAAGACGTTACTGCTAAGTGCTATGGAGGGGACATTAGTCGAAAGCGTAAACTTCTCGATAAGCAGAAAAAAGGAAAGAAGAAAATGCGCCAAGTCGGTAATGTAGAAATTCCCCAAAGCGCCTTTTTAGCCGCCCTCAAGCGAGATGATTAAAAGAAAGCCTAATGCGCGTATTTCGTAGCTTCCTCTAGGTCTACAGGTCCCCCGAGGCCTTTTCTGCACATAATAGCATAATTGTTTTGTGCTGTTTTATTTCCCTGATCTGCAGCATGTTTAAGATATTTTCTAGCTTCAATTAAGCCCTGCTCACTTCCTTCATTATAGCATACGCAAGCATAATTGTACTGCCCCTCTTTCAATCCTCTGTCAGCCGCGAGCTGATAATGTTTTCTGGCCTCAACAAGGTTTTGACCTCCCCCCTTTCCTTTTTCACACATAAAGGCATAATTGAATTGTGCCTCTCTCATTCCTCGGTCAGCAGCCAACTTATAGTATTTTCTAGCTTTGCGTAAGTTTTCTTCTCCTGCTTTCATATAGGCAATTCTTGCATATTGATATAATAGTCCCCTATGCCATTCCCCACCTTCAATAGATGATTCTAAGAGAGTCTTTTTCTCCTCTTCTTTTGAAAAGTACACGTTTCTTATTCTTTCCAAAAAAAGGTGATCTTTTTCTTGTAAGGCCCTTCGTTGAATTTCACTATTAGCCCATAAAAAGGGCTTTATTTCTTCATTTACAGAATGAGTGAGCACAAACTGTAGAGGTTTTGGATTCTCTCTCTGCCAATACGACTTGTAATTGTATGTAACTGCGATGTGGTTTCCATCAAATAAGGCGTCTTCTACGTACTGTAGAGAAGGAATTTCTTGCTTAGTTTGGGTAATATCCTTAGAAAGGGGAATTAGGAAAGATCGTGGTGAAGATAAAAAAGATATAGATAGTAGGGTTTTCAGTGAATTTTCTCCTGAGGTATCAAACCTCTCCCACCGAGCTAAACCATCAATCCCATGGCCTGTCCATGTTCTGTAATTTCCGACTGCGCCAATTATTTCTCTGTATAATTTTTCCACATTAATCAAAGGGGGGAAAATATGGTGCATTTGCAAAGCTGTGTCAAAAAATGAATTATATTTATGCAACAAGTATTCCAATACATTCAAGGAATAGTTTTTACCTTTAATAGACGGCACAAAATTCGTCAGGCTTTTATCTAATTCTTCCATAAAATCTTGGGGATACGTGCCCTGTTTTGCTCCTTCTTCCCACGCTTTTTCAAACTCTTCATCATAAATAGAACGGGCCATTAATTGGTCGGCTATTCCTAATAATAACATACGGATTTGATGCTGAGCTGGGGCATCAGGCTTTACGTCGTTTAAAACAGTAGGTTGGCCTTGATAAAAATGGCGTGTGCGGGCAAGAGAAAAGAGAGCCTGCTGTACGCTATTTTTATCATTCACCTGGAAAGCTGGAGTTTGGGCATTTTCCAAAACACTTATGATACAAGTTGTTACATCGACAAACTTTTGACGTGAAGGAATGGGAAGGGAAACCTCAATAGCATCTCGCATTTGCTCTAACTTTGTGAGTATAGTCACAGACGGCAGGGTAGCTAAGTCTTCAGAAGAGCCAACACTTGCAGATTGTGCTGCACCTCCCCCCGAAATTATTCCAGCAATCATTGAAATAATAAACAAAACTTTTTTCATTTTTAATTCCCTCTCACTTTGAATGGTAAAGTTAATATAGGAACTAGAATTTAAATTTCAAGAAGAAAATGTAAGAAATCAACTCTACTTCTGCAGTTCATATAACTGCTTCACCAAAGGCACTGTAATTTTCCGCCCCTGTTCTAGGGCCAGAGCATTGAGTTGATGGAGAAGGCTCAGCAATTGGTTGATACAGCGATCTGTATGAGTGATTAAATAAGAAATGACATGAGGGGAGAGGGTAATTTGAAGATCCGCAGCATGTTTTAAAAGAATGCTTTCAAGCAAAATATCATCGGGGGCCTCCAAAGGCACTGACAGCATTAAAGATAAACGTGACTTTAGATCAGGCAACTGCAAGGGCCATTGAGCGACTGCTAAATCTGCTGTTATCAATACCTTGCTTTGCTTTTGAGACAAAAGATTAAGGAAATGAAAAAGTTTAGTTTCATAAGCCCTATAATCGTTGCAGGGGTAATCTAAAATATAATAACTATTTTCCTTGACCCAGTCATGGTCGGGAAAATTATTTAACCTCTCAAGGGGAATAAATTCTGCCCCTGTAGAGTGATGAAAGATATGGGCCAAATGGGTTTTTCCTGATTTAGCTGCACCCCACACAATAAGGCCGTATTGGGGCCACTGCGCAGGATGAGAAACAGCTTGGAAAGCTTTATAATTGCTAGGGCTTTGGATAAAATCCTCAACTGTATAAAGGGCCTGAGAAGAAAACGGTAAAATAAGCTGTTTTTTCATAGAGGAGAATATAATCTGTCTTGAATGAGAAAGGAGATTTTTTGTCTTCCCCGCGCTTCCCCGGTGCTTGACACGGGGGCCCATGACAAAACCACCCGCAATATAGTTGTGGCTATGGGGCTACAGACCCTCGGGTCAAGCCCGAGGGCATCACAGGAGGGGGAATCACTGTGAGAGCTGCTTTTATTAATTTCTTTTTTCATAACTAAAGAATATATCATATATTAATAATACTTATACATGTGAAAATACAGAGAGTTGAAAATATAGCTGATTCCCATGACCCCAACAGAGATACAATTTTTTAGTGCTGTAGAAACGGGCCAACTTGACCAAGTTCGTTTTTTATTAGAGCAAAACCCTCAACTTATTTATGCGACAAGCCCCCAAGGTACCACGTGTCTGATGGTAGCAACAAAAAGCGAGCAGTTAGAAATGGTCAAATTTTTGGTTACTCAAGGAGCAGATGTTAATCAAGCAGATAAGAGCGGAAGAAGCCCTTTGTTAAGCGCTATCCATGGTAAAAAATGGCATGCGAGCGGAAACTTTGAAATTGTTAAATTTCTAGTAGAAAATGGCGCAGAAGTTAATAAAAAAGAACAAGATATTTCTCCTTTATGGCTTTCTGTTGCAAAAGGACGCCTTGATTTAGTTGAGCTGTTAATTAGGAAGGGCGCAAATATTAACTCGAAAGATGATCATAATGAATATGATGAACTTATTCCTTTAATTACAGCTGCTAGCTGTGGATTTGTAGAAATAGTACAATTTTTAGTAAAAAATGGGGCTTTAATAAATATTCGTTCTAAATCTGGATGGACTCCTTTAACAGCAAGTTTACAGTTTCCTCCTCTAACTAACCCGAACTATGGATAAGGGGTGGAGGGAAGTGTTGAAAAAGCTTGATATTTGAAAGGAACACGGTAAGAATCCTCAAAAAAAACCAATTCAAGGAGGATTGTACCGTATTCTTAGAGACCATATTCTGTTTAATCGAT
>JBMDXI010000030.1:0-6055 GCA_048595075.1 Alphaproteobacteria bacterium | reverse complement strand
AAACCGCGTATCGTCATTTGTGACAAAAAAGGCAATCCATTAACATTGCCTAATGGGTTGGAAGCGCGTTATTTCTTACCCAGTGAATCCATATTGAACATTGAAAACGGTCAAACAGTTAAGGCGGGTGACATTATTGCGCGTATTCCACGTGGGTCTTCTAAAACACGTGACATTACGGGTGGATTACCACGTGTCATTGAGTTGTTTGAAGCACGTCCTCCTAAAGATTTCGCTATCATTTGTGAATGCTCAGGCCGCGTAGAATTTGGCAAAGACTATAAGTCAAAGCGTCGTATTGTTATTATTCCCGATGAAGCAAAGGCTGAACCTATTGAATATCTTATCCCGAAAGGACGGCATTTATGTGTGCATGAGGGTGACTATGTTCAAAAGGGTGACCTATTGGTTGAAGGTAAGTTAGTTTTGCATGAAGTATTGCGTATTTTGGGTGTGGAAGCGATGGCTGAATACCTGGTGGCCGAAGTACAGGAAATCTACCGTTTGCAAGGGGTGAAGATTGATGACAAACATATTGAAATCATTATTCGCCAAATGCTTCAAAAGGTAGAAATTACCGATGTGGGCGATACTACTTTCATGCTTGGCGAAGAAGTCAATCAAGACGAGCTCATTGAGAAAAACGTTGCGATTGAAAAAGAAAATGGCCGTATTGCTGAAGGGCGTCCTATTTTACAAGGTATTACAAAAGCTTCATTGCAGACGAGTTCGTTCATGTCTGCGGCTTCTTTCCAAGAGACAACCCGCGTGTTGACAGAAGCTGCTGTGAGTGGACGCTCTGATGCGTTAGTCGGCTTAAAAGAAAACGTTATCGTTGGTCGCTTAATTCCGGCAGGTACTGGTGCTGCTTTGCGTCGCTTCAAAAAAATCCCCTATGGGAAAGTTGCGGCACATATAGAAGCTTAAGCTGAAGGAAGAAATATCTAGCTAATCCATTATAAAGTGAATGCATCAAAGTTTGTTGCTGATGTAGGTTGATTCACAGTACAAAAAATGTATTCGAAAGCCCGTCATTGCGAAGAAAGCCGCAGGGTTGACGCAGCAATCCAGCTGTCAGGATTGTGCCCTCATCTCCTCCAAAGCAGGGGATGAGGTGACGGCACATTCAACTTGCTATAGACAATAGCACATAAAGTGAGCGTAAAACCACTTCTCTCCTCTCCTCCTTTAACGTTCGTACACTCCTGGGTCACGCCCGGGGAGAACGCACGGGGGAATCACAGAGGGGAGTTACGAGGGTAACTGAGTCCTGTTTTAGGCTCATTTTATATGCCCTTCACTATATAGGTGAGAAAGTTTAAAATGAGGACGAGAAATTCGGAGCGACCGTGTACTGACGCACACCAGCGACGAATTTCGACGTAATAATTTTATAAGTTTCCAGCTATATAAGACTTTTTCACCATGCGCCGCATGGTTCACGGTATCGCCCCGCAAGGTGGATTGCTTCAAATCTTGCGGATTTTCCCCAATGACGGCAGGAACTATAGTCACTACTTTGTTAACAGTGCCATATCACGCGCTGTTCTTAACCCATATTCTATGAGGATAATTTTTACCTAAAACAACTTTAGCCTGATTTAAAATGTTTTCTGGCGCTTCCCAAGGCGTAAAAAGATATTTAAGGGGTAAATCCTTCAATTCAGGTATAAATTTTTTTATATAAATCCCCTTAGGATCAAATTTTTGCGCCTGTAAGGTGGGGTTAAACACCCGAAAATAGGGGGCAGCATCTACGCCACACCCCGCTACCCATTGCCAATTCATACTATTGTTTGCAAGGTCTGCATCCACAAGACAATCCAAAAACCAGTCTGCCCCTTCTTGCCATCGAATTTGGAGATTTTTTACTAAAAAAGAGGCAACAACCATTCGTACGCGATTATGCATATATCCTGTTTGCCAAAGCTCTCTCATCCCTGCATCAACAAAAGGATATCCTGTTTGTCCCTTCTGCCACGCCTTTAAAAGGTTTTCATTTTTATGCCACTTTAAATGATCAAACGGGGTTTTATAGCTTTCTTTAGCTGTTTGGGGGAAGTGGAACAACGTATGGGCAGCAAATTCCCTCCAGATTAATTCTTTAATATAAGAAAGACGATCGTGAGAGGGTATCGTTTTACATGTTTGAACGGCTTGAAAAACTTGACGAGGTGAAATTTCTCCAAAATGTAAATGGGGAGAAAGTCTTGAAACATGACCCTCTGCCGGAAAATTTCTTTTGCTTTCGTAGTCTTGTAACCCTCTTTTTAAAAAAGAATTTAATTTTTTTGTAGCTTCTTCTTCTCCCACTTTCCATACCCGAGAAAACTTTTTGTACCAGGGGCGCGTAGGTAATATGTCTAATTCTTTTAAAGAAACCCCTTCATTTTCTTTCTTTATCAAGTGGGTTTTATCTGCTGCAGGTATATCCTTTTCTAAGTGAAAAGAAAGGTCTAAAACCGACCTAGAAAAAGCTGAATAAACTTTATAAGGATTCTTCTCTTTATTTTTAATAAATTCGGGCTCAAACAAAAGAGAACTATTAAAAATGCTACAAGGAATTTTATGCGGCTTTAATGCCTCTATTAAATCTTTTTCTTGCTTTACTTGAGAAGGTTCATATCCTCTGTTCACATACACCCCTTGAATAGGGTATGTTTGAACCAGGTGAGCCATAATTTCTGCTATCGATCCTTTGTAAAAATGAAGTTTATGGTCTAAGTGTACTGAAAGATTTTTCAAAGATTCATAAAGCCACCATCTGCTCGCCTCCCCCAGATACTCTTGGGTCGGGTCAGCCGCATAGATGGCGATAACAGGCCCTCTTTGGGTTGCCTCGAAAAAAGCTGGATTATCTCTAAGGCGTAGGTCTCGCCGAAACCAAACAATATACATATTCGCTCCTCATTCTCTGTCTCCCTGTCTCCCTGTCTTAATTAAGAAGAAGGTGTTGTCAATGTTTTAGGTGCGTTGGGGTTTTCTGGCACAGCTTCTCCAAGTGTATCGATGCTCAGACGACCTGTGGAATAGGTACCTAGATTTTTAAATCCAAAGGTAATCATAATGGTTTTAGAGGGCTTAAGATCACGATCTTGATAAAAGGTGCGAAAGGCATCTAGGTTAGAAAAGAAGCAATCGTCTTGATAGCGCAAGCCTGCGCCATGTTCAAGATCACCTGGTTTATACCCCAGCTCTTTGGTGGTACGAATATAAGCACTCCAATTGTCATGGAATTGGCTGTTAAGGGTACCTGTTAACTGTTCACGTTTAACATACAGACCATTGAAATACTGACGATCTACCATTACATAATCTACATTCAAGTTTAAAAGAGGGGGGCCAAGGGTTGTTTGCACCAGGTTCTTTCTTAACTGTAAAGTTTTTTTATCAAAGCGTGACCGTATACTAAAACTAATATATTTATAAGGTATGAGACTCAAAGAACTCACAAAATCAGATTGCCCTTTGTAAACACCACTATATTGAGGGAATTGAGGTTCTTTTGAAAAACTATAGCCTTGCCCTATAAAACCTTTCACAAGCTGTTCTGACAGACGATTGTAAAAATTAAAGTTTAATCCATAGCTTAAGCGCGTTCCCCCATCAATAAGATCAAAACCTGGAAACCGGTTTGTTTTCATAAGGTTTGTTGTATCAAACTCAAAGTCTTGGCTATCTTCGTTAGGAATTTTCTTATTATTCAAGCTGTCGGGGGACGTAATTGCTTTTAAGACGGGTTCTAAAACCATCGAATTTTTTCCGAAGTAACCAATAAAAGGATACCCATTATTTAAAGATAGGGTAGGGATCGCTCGGCCCCGCGTCTGTCGCACAGAAGGTTGAGTGGAGCTATATTTGAAATGACGAATATCGTATACATCCCCTCTTAATTCTGCTTGGGCAGTATGAGTTGTTCCAATGGCCGAAATATAGGGAAGATTATAGCGCCCCCACGCGGAGGCACGACCAACTTTTGGGCCAAAACGTCTAGTGAGATTATTTTGGTCTAATCCAAAATTCCAATTTCCCCCTAACTCATCTATGTCTGAGTTGTAATCACCCTTTGCAACGGGGGTTACTAAGGGGATAGTTTTATTGTTAACCTCGGCGCGTAGATTTTGGAAGTCATATCCCCCCAAAGCTATGTAGTTTTTATCATAAAATCCTTCCAGAAATCCTTGGCTATCCAGGGTACCATTTCCATAAAATTTTCCATCTTCCAAGAAATAATAGCGCCGAAAATATGTAGGGCTAGATACCCGGGCTAACTCTCCCTTGAAACGCCACGTATCTGTCAAGTCGAATCGGGTATTTCCCCAAATGTGACCATGACGCTGAGTAGGGTTGGTTTTTTGTGTAGTGGGGGTGCCTGTAATGTTTTTGGTGCTAATAGTACTCAGAGAAAGATTTAAATCTCCCTTACTGAAAAGACCGCGATAATTTCCCCAGGCCATTGGATTTTCCTTAGACATGTAAACAGGCCGTAAGGTGATGTCGTTTTGCGGGGTAATTGACCAATAAAAAGGAAGTATAACAGTGGTTCCTAAATCACCTCCATTTGCAAAAGCCGGCATTAAGAATCCTGTGCGTCTTTCGACGCTAGGGTCAGCATGCTTAAAGTAAGGCATGTAAAAAGCAGGAACCCCTTTGAAATCTAGAACAACATTGCGATAAGAAATATCCATCGTTTCTTCATCCCGAATAATCTTAGAGGCACGAATTTGCCACGTTAAGGATCTATGTTTATCAGTTTTACATAATTGACACGGGGAATACACGCCTTCCTCAAAGGTAGTGATTTCATTATCTTTGTATCCTTTATTGGCGGCAAACCTCTCATCATGAGGGGTCACAAGATATATTTTATCAACAAAGCCCTTTTTCATGTCGCCTGTAAGTTCGCTGTAGCTTCCTGTGATTAATTCACCTGTCGCTTTATAGAGACGTACATCGCCTGATGCGGAAACCGTATTTAATTTCTTGTTATAGGTTACTGTGTCGGCCTCTAAAACATCTATTCCGTCCGAAATTTGAACGTGACCCCGCGCAATGACTAAATTTAAATCCTCTTCATAGGTAACTTCGTCAGCCCGCACGAGTACTTCTTGCTTTTCAGAGGGGTGTGATGGGGGGTGTAAATGGCTAAGAGAAGAGGGCATTTTTCCATAAGAAAGATTTGCGCAAGTAACCACTAAAATAAAAAGAATATGAATCATTTTGCTCTTTCTTCTAAGTGAAGCAACAATACTATTGCAACGAACAGGCTAATAAGGGTAGGGGCAAGAGCCGCAATCCATAGTGGAATTGTAGAAGATTTTCCTAAAGAATAAAATAAATGATGCATCAAATATAATCCAAATCCCATAAAAATACCACTTGCTACAAAAATAAACCCATTAGGACGTCTTATCCCTTGAAAAGCTGTAATGCCCCCTAATAACACCATACTTAAGAATAACAGGGGTTTTAGGATCAGCATATAAAAATGTAACTTATATTCATGACTTATAAAACCAGATTTTTCTATTAGTTGAATAAAAGAAGGGAGCTCCCATACCGAAATAGAGGGAGGCGACCCTAAGCTTTTTTGAAGCTTATCCAAGGTTAAGTCCGTATGCCACAGGTAATCTCCCATTTCTTGAATTAACTCATCAGATTCAGAAATATAAGAATTTTTTAAAAGCCATCCCCCGTTTGTGAGAATAGCTTCAGCGCTATCTATCCTATTCCAAAACTCATTATTGGAAGAAAAATTGTAAAGAGTTATATTTTTGAAATTTTTTTCATTCTCTATCGTTCTGATATGAACAATAGAGTAGGTGCCTTCCATTCCTTGTTTGAGCCACACGCCCGTTTTTGAAAGGGCTGATAATTCACGTGGTTGAAGGAAAATTTTAGCAGTTTTATTTTCTGACTCTTTGTATAAAGTTGTAACAAGGGGATTAACTAAGACTAGATATAGAACTCCATAAATACCTGCTACTAAAGCTAAAGGATTTAAAATAGACCAAATAGAAAAGCCAGCTGCACGGACAACGATCAGCTCGGAACG
>JBMDXI010000029.1:0-5162 GCA_048595075.1 Alphaproteobacteria bacterium | reverse complement strand
TGCAAAGCATGACGATCTTGAGGCCATTGCTGTTCAGCAAGCAGGCGGCGCATAATAGGGTGATGCGTATGGGTTGTTCCGTATAAAATATCGCCAATGACCGGATGCCCGATCGCGGCTAAGTGAACACGAATCTGATGGGTGCGACCCGTTTCTAGCTTGCACTCTACTAAAGACGCTATTTCTAAATTCGTCCCATATTTGTGAAGGGTTTTATAATGGGTAATTGCTTCGCGTCCGCCCTGAAGATGGACTGACATTTTGACACGGTTTTTCAAACTACGCCCAATATTCTTACGAATAGTTCCCAGCGGGGGAATGGGAACGCCAATTACAAAAGCCCAGTAAGTACGACTGAGAAGCCGATCAGCAAATTGCGCAGAAAGCCCTTGATGGGCTTGATCTGTTTTTGCCACCACCATCAACCCACTTGTTTCTTTATCCAGGCGATGGACAATACCAGGGCGATGGGTATCGACCTCTGAAAGGTCTTGCCCATAGTGATAAACCAGAGCATTGACCAATGTGCCTGTATAATGGCCTGGGGCAGGGTGCACAACTAAACCTGCCGGCTTATTGATAACGGTGAGATGTTCATCTTCATATATGATTTCTAAAGGAATGTTCTCGCCTTGCGGAATTGCGTGCATTTCAGCTGACAAAAAGGTCGTGTTTATATGGAAAGTCTGTCCCTGACTCACGAGGTGGCTAGGATCAGTAATAGGGGTGCCATTTAGCCGAACATTCCCTGCTAAAATCAGCTCTTTTAAGCGCGTGCGCGAAAACTGAGGGCATTTTAAGGCAAGGGCTTTATCAAGCCTAAGGGTATGTTCTGTATCGTCAATGTGAATAGAAAGAGTCATGGGTTAAATAAGGCAGCGATTTCTGCTTGTAATTCGGGAATGCCTGCTCCATTCTTGGCTGAAGTAACCAAAATAAGCGGAAGCACTGCCAGATAAGAGGCTAAGGTTGCTTCTGTTTGTTTAAAGATAGTTTCTAACTGGGGCGCGGAAATTTTATCTATTTTTGTTAATACGACTTGATAGCTAACAGCAGCTTTATCGAGGGTGGAAAAAATTTCTAGGTCTAATGGTTTTAGTCCGTGACGGGCATCAATCAGAATAAAAACCCGCTTTAAGACAGGGCGGCCTTTCAGATAGCTAAGGATTAAGTTATTCCAGTTAAGACTTTTTTCTTTAGAAACAGCCGCATAACCATAACCCGGAAGGTCAACTAACAGCCCTTTATCAGCTAAATTAAAGAAATTTAAAGCTTGTGTGCGGCCAGGCGTTTGGGATGTGCGCGCCAATTGTAAATGATTGGTAAGCTTATTAATAAGAGAAGATTTTCCTACATTAGAACGCCCCACAAAAGCAACTTCTGGCAAGGCGAGGGGAGGGAGCTCGTCCACCCGTGTTGTACCCCAGCAAAAAGAACAATGTTGCGCAAAAAGCTTTTTCCCTTTTTGCAACCATTCTTCTTGTTGAGAAGGGAAAAGTTTTTGCTCAGTCATCCTATTTTTTCTGAAATGAGGGGATAAGATCAGTCATCGCCCATTGTTGTGCTATAGACAAAATATTCGTAAATGTCCAATAAAGTACTAATCCTGCTGGGAATTGAGCCAACATATAGGTAAATAAGATGGGCATAAACAATAACATTTTAGACTGTATAGGATCTATAGTGGGCTGGGGACTCATTTTTTGTTGCAAGAACATAGTTAATCCCATCAACAACGGCAACGCCCCAATCATCAAAAAGCTAGGGGGATCCCATGGGATTAGCCCAAACAGGTTGAAAACAGTTGTGGGATCTGGCGCAGACAGATCGTGAATCCATCCAAAGAAAGGGGCATGGCGCATTTCAATGCTTATCAATAATACTTTGTAAATGGCAAAGAAAACAGGGATTTGCAAGATCATAGGCAAGCATCCTGAAACAGGATTTATTTTATTTTTCTTATAAAAGGCCATCATTTCTTGATTGAACTTCATTTTATCATCCCCGCATTCTTCCTTAAGACGGGCTAACTCGGGTTGAATAGATTTCATCCGCGCCATTGATTTAAAAGATTTATTGGCTAAGGGGAAGAGTGCGAGACGGATCAGAAATGTAAGCAATAAGATAGCAATACCCAAATTGCCGCATATACCGTAAAGCCACTTCAAAACAACGAATAAAGGCTTGGTGATAAAGTAAAACCATCCAAAGTCAACTGCTAAGTCAAAGTGAGGAATGCCCAATTTTGCTTCATAAGCATCCAAAATTTCTACAGACTTAGGCCCTGCAAACAAATAGGCACTGCCTTCAGCTGTTCCCCCCGGCAGTACTGTTTTTCCATTAGCCAGAAAATCGGCTTGAAATTTGGGGTGTTGGGTGGTGCCCGTAAAGCGATAGGTGGCAAGCACACCCTCTTTTTGATCTGGAATAAGGGCAGTTAGCCAGTACTTATTGTCGGTGATACCCAGCCATCCCCCTGTCGTCTGATAGGATTCTTTGGGGGTCTCTTCCAGGTCTTTAAATTTTGCTTCCTTTAGTTTGCCCCCTAAATAGCCTACCATTCCTTCATGAAGAGCATAGCTTGTACCTGATACTTCAGGGTTGGAGCGATTCACAAATCCGTAAAAAGAAAGGGACAGTGGTTGCGTAGAATTATTTTTAACACGATCCACGATGTGGAACATATATTGATCATCAATGCTAATTTCTCGTTCAAAGGCGATGCCTTGAGGGTTCGTCCATTGAAGAGTAACAGGGCTAGAAGGGGTTAGCTTAGCGTCTGTGGGCGCCGTCCATACCGTATCAGTGGTAGGTAGTGTTAATCCTGCTTGCGAAGAAACCCATCCAAAATCTGCATAATAGGCAGATTTGGTTCCCTTAGGGGACAGAAGAGTTACTTTCGGGCTATGGGGATTGGTTGTCATTTCATACTTAGTAAGAACTAAGTCGTCAATACGCGCCCCTTGTAGATTAATGGATCCCTTTAGAGAAGGTGTTTCGATAGCGATGCGTGGCGTCTGAAGAGCTTGTTCAGTTTCTACAAATGCTACCGATGGGGGAGTGGGAAGGTTATCTGCTATAGCAGTTGGCTTAGTATCTTGGGGAGCTAGTTGCTCTTTAGCAGCTTCTTCTAAATGAGGCTTTTCGTAAAAAAAATGAAACCCAGCCATGACAGCTAATGATGCAACGACGGCGACTATTAAATTTCTGTGTTCTGAATTCATCCTATTTCGCTTTCTTTATTATTTTTTTCAGGGTAATGGGTCGTGAAAGGGGTGTTTGCTATAAGGGTGGCATCTTAGAATGCGCCTTATAGTTAAGCGTGAGCCTTTCCATAGACCGTATTTCTTTAATGCCTCAAGGGCATAGACTGAACATGTTGGAATATAACGACATTTATCTAAGAAGACAATGGAAAAGGTGAGTCGATAGAAATGGATGATTCCTTGCGCTATAAAGAGGAAAGCCTTAGAAAAAAAATGGATAATTTTCGTGCAGAAAAAAAACACTTTGAATTATACCGTTTTTTGAAGAGCCATCAGCATGGTTTCCTCAATTTTTAAAAAAGGTTCAGTTAATAAACAAGGTTTAGAAATGATAACGTAATATCCGTGAAGAGGGGTGTTAATATGGGGAAGGGTTTTATCTATGGCGGCTCTTACACGTCGTTTGATGCGATTGCGTGCGACAGCATTTCCCATTTTTTTTGTAACTACTAGGCCAAAATGGGCAGGAAATTCTGTTTTAAGGTATGCTAAAATAAACAAGGGCGTATAAATACGCCGACCTTGAGAAGACACTTGAAGAAATTGAGAACGCTTTTTAAGGCGCAGAAAGCTCATCCTATGCAGAAAGCTTATGACGGCCTTTTGCCCGGCGGCTGTTTAGAACTCTGCGGCCCCCTACAGTAGCCATACGGCTTCTAAATCCATGGCGACGTTTGCGAACTAATTTGCTTGGTTGATATGTACGTTTCATAATTAAGCTCTATAAATAATTTTAAAATCTAAGCCCTTTATAAAGCCCTTGATAGGATTCGTCAATAAAAAACGAAAAATAATTTGAAATGTGATCTTCATGGCTATAGTATAATAATATTTAAAGAATTTAATAATATGGATGCATAACAGGTAGGATGCTTAAAAGAATTTTCTTTTTTTTGGTGACGGGGGCTTTGTTTTTTTATAGCTCATATGCTTCTACGGCAGCTATTGCAAGGGCAGAGGCAGGGCAATTATCCAATGTTACTGATAAGCTAATGCCTGATTCTACAGGGTTAGATAAGTTATCCCAAAGATTAGAAGAAGAAAAGAAAATAGAACTGGTTTCCCCTGACACCTATAAAAAGCCCGTCCAAAAGCAAGAAAATACCCCTATCTTTACGCTTAAAATGGTACGTATTTCTGGGAACAGAACTATACAAACCAAAGACCTGGAAACATGTTGGACTTCTTATATTGGGAAGGAGATTAGCTTTAATGAATTATCTGACATAGCTTATGAAATTACAAAAATTTATCGTCAACAAGGTTATTTTCTAAGTTATGCCGTGATTCCTGAGCAAAATATAAGTACGGAAGTAGGGGAAGTTTCTTTGAGGGTGATAGAAGGATACGTAGACCGGATTGAAATTCAAAAAAGTGATAATACGATTGTTCCCGACCGTGTAAAAGTTTTAGCTGACTATTTAAAGGGTCGGCCCTTAAAACTGTCTGACTTTGAACGTGGACTTTTGCTTATCCGTGATTTATATCCTCATACACGTGCCTTTTTTGAAGGAGCTGCTGTAAGGGCGGAGGGGGCGACATGCGCGAAGATAGTTATTCCTAAACAGCGCTCTGTTCAAGCGTCTGCTTCTGTTAATAACTATGGAACTAATAGCGTAGGGCCAGTTTTGTATAATCTAGGAATAACGGCAATTGCCCCATGGGATGAAGAGCAGAAATTTGATCTAAGTTATCAACAATCATGGCGGGCGCGGGAACTTAAATCAGGTGTGGTGGGGTATGCAGTTCCCCTAGGGGATGACGGCACCACTGTTAACATACAGGGGGCTGCTTTTTCTTCAGAACCGACCAGCACCTTAGAAATTAAGAAGCATCAGCAAAAAATATCGGGTACTTTGTTGTATCCTTTTGTGCGGTCTCAAGAGTTTAATTTTT
>JBMDXI010000028.1:0-3235 GCA_048595075.1 Alphaproteobacteria bacterium | reverse complement strand
CTTTATTTCAATCAATCATTCCTCCCCCAGTTCAATTGATTGCCAGCACTTTATTTCTTATCTCGTTTGCCGTAAAGTTACCTCTTATCCCTTTTCATACATGGATGCCACTGGCCCATGTTCAAGCCCCTGCTCCTGTTTCTATGGTGTTATCAGCCATTTTCTTAAAAATTACTGCCTATGGATTGCTACGCTTTTTCCCTTCTTTATTTCCTTATTTTTTGTCTGAATATTCTTCAATCATGAGCGTTATGGCTTTGATATCTATTTTATATGCATCATGGGTTATTATAAACCAAACCGACATCAAGAAGATTGCTGCCTATTCTTCCATTGCTCATATGGGACTCATTGTATTAGGGGTCGCTTTAGGGACGATTGAAAGTCTGAGTGGTTCTTTATTTCAATTAGTCAGTCATGGATTTATTACAGCAGGTCTTTTTTTCTGTGTAGGTATTTTATATGATCGCGCCCATTCACGGGAAATAGCAGACTTCGACGGCTTAGCGCGCGTCATGCCTATTTTTGCTATTCTGTTCTTTCTATTGGCTGTCAGTGCCATGGGAATGCCTGGTACCAGTGGGTTTATAGGAGAATTTTTCATTTTGCTTGCAACTTTCAAAGCTAATTTATTAGAGGCAGTCGTCTTGGGAATAAGTATTATTTTTACTGCCATCTATATGATGGGGCTTTATAAGAACCTTTTCTTTAATACAATTACAGGAACATTAATCTTGGGATTAAAGGATTTGAATTTAAGAGAAAGAACTATTTTGATTGTATTAACCTGCTGCATTGTTGGGCTTGGCTTTTACCCCAAACCCCTCTTAAAAATGGCTGAGCACACTTTTATCAAAATGGAGAAACGATGAATCTTAGCGCTTTAATGTTTCTACCTGAACTTTTCTTGCTTATTTTTGCTATGGGCTTTTTATTTATTAATACCTTTCAACGTAAAGACCAAGAAGGAGCCTTTTTATCTACTCTCTTTTTACCCAAGGGATTATATTTTGGATTGATTGGCTTATTACTCACGTTTTTTATTTTCTCATGGATTAATTACCCCTTGCATGGGGTTGCCTTCAATGGCCTCCTCGCTATGGATAAGCTTATTATTTTAGCAAAAGTTTTTATGCTGTGTGTTGGAATTGGGTGGTTCGGGCTATCTCAATCGTCTCTGAGTCGATCTTTAAAACGCGATGATTATACGCATTATGAATATCCTTCTTTATTTCTTTTTACCCTTATTGGATCGTATATTGTCGTATCATCACATCATTTTATTGTTATGTATTTAGGCTTAGAAATTCAGACTCTTCCCCTTTATATCGCTCTCGCTTTGCGTCAAGATGCTGATACAGCCATTGAGGCTGCCTTAAAATATTTTTTCTGTAGTATTACAGGATCAGCTTTTTTGCTTTTGGGAATTGGTTTTATTTTTGGAGCAAGCGGGACTCTTAATTTTGAAGAAATCTTTAATAACAGTGACTGGATTATACATTCTCCTAAAACACTTCTTTGGTTTAAAGTAGGCTTTTGCCTTTTATTAGCGGGTATTTTATTTAAATTAGCCCTGGTTCCCTTTCATTTATGGGTAGCCCCTGTCTATGAAGGGGCTACTCTTACTCAAGTTGCTATTTTTTCTGCCCTTATAAAAGTTGCTGTTATGATTTTATTATGCCGCCTTTTGTTAAAGCCATTTCATAGCTTGATGGATTTATGGCGTCCCCTGTTGATAGGCGTCGGATTTTTTTCTATTGCAGGGGGGACACTACTTGCCTTATTTCAAACCCATATTCGTTCATTGGTTGCTTATGCAACTATTGCCCAGCTAGGATACATCATCATTGGTTTAGGCACTGGACTTTTTTCAGGGTTTGTAGCCTCTTTAAGTTATTTATTTGTCTATATTTTAACCTTAGTGGCCTTTTTCTTTTTTTGGGCGACCCTCAGCCATAATGATCAGAATCTTGAAACTCTCTCAGACATTCAAGGGCTTTCAAAACAATACCCTGTCCAAAGTTTTTTGATGTGTACGTTATTGGTTTCTTTAGCGGCCCTTCCCCCTTTTGCAGGATTCTGGCCAAAATTTTTTATATTTTTTAGCTTGATAGAAAATTATAATATGGCCTATATAGGCGTTTTATTGCTTTTTAGCCTGATAGCCTGTTTTTATTATTTACGCATCATCAAAAAAATCTACTTTGAAGAAGGCAACCATCCGATCAATAGCTCCTATGATTGGAAAACAGTGTGGTCTCTTATTCCTTTATGTGTTATAGGATTTATTGGAGTTCAAAATGTTATCCTTAATATTATTCGTGAAGCCTTAAAAAGTGCGCTCTAATATTCTTTCTCTTTCTGTGTGCTCTAGCACAATGGATGTTGCTAAAGAATGGGTTAATCAACATCTCCAATGTGAAGTTTCTCAAGTTATCTTGGCAGACGAACAAACCCATGGCCGTGGCAAACCAGGAAATCACTGGGTATCCCCCCCGGGTAATTTATATGCAACTCTTATTTTCCCCCATGCGTTTTCTCCTAAACAGTTAACTGAACTTTCATTTTTAACCACTATCGCAATTGGAGAAACTCTAGTAAAGCTAAACCCCTCTATGGCGCTTTCCTACAAATGGCCCAACGACATTTTGATTAATGAAGAAAAAGTGGGGGGGATTTTATTAGAGCCTTTTGCATCAAGCACTCTTATAGGGATGGGAATTAACCTGATAATGCCCCCTCCTCTTTTAAAAGCAACGTGTTTAAAAGACCATGGTATTTCTTTAACTGCCCTCGATCTCATAAAACACATTTTGCATTCTTTTGGCCAATGGAAAGAGATATGGGAAAAGAAGTCTTTTGAAGAAATTCGCCTTCAATGGCTAGGGCGAGCCTTTCGTCTGCATCAAACTATATGTGTAAAAATAGGTCCCCATGCCGTAGAGGGCCTATTTGAAAACATTGACAAAAATGGAAACTTACGGCTTATAGAAAAAGATGGCACTGAACGGCTTTTCGCATCAGGAGACATATTTATAATTTAAGGAAAGATTGAATGAAGTTTAAAGAAGATAAAGTATACTTTCTGCCCCTGGGTGGGGCAGGTGAAATTGGAATGAATCTCAACCTCTATGGATACAAAAATCGTTGGCTGATGGTCGATTGCGGCATCACCTTTCACGATAAGGTAGGGGTAGAAATTTTAATGCCTAACATTAGTTATCTCTCAGATAAG
>JBMDXI010000027.1:0-2826 GCA_048595075.1 Alphaproteobacteria bacterium | reverse complement strand
AGGTTAACAAAGGTGTTACACCTTCTGTTGTGAGAGGAGTTTCAGCGTTGCCTGTTTTTATAATTTCTAGGCTTTTTCCATTCCATACAAGCCAGGCCCAACCGCTGCCAAATTGCGTTGTGGCCGCTTCTTTAAATTTTTGATTAAAACCTTCTAGCCCTTCGAATGTCTCATTGATCAAAGAGGCCAATTTTCCTTTGGGCTCCTTAACGCCATTGGGGGTCATGCTTTCCCAATAAAAAGTATGGTTCCATACTTGGGCCGCATTATTGAATATAGGAGCATTTTTCTGATGACTTTTCTTGATCACTTCTTCCAAACTCATTTCCGCAAAGGGGGTGTTCGCGGCTAGCTCATTGAGTTTATTGACGTACCCTTGATGATGCTTTCCATAATGAAAGCCAAGCGTTTTTTCAGAAATATGGGGCTCTAAAGCATTCATTGCATAGGGCAGGGGGGGTAATTTAAAAGTCATGATTCCTCCATAACACCAGATTAAATATCCTTCGCTGTTTCTAGCGTGTCTTACCTTTTGGGTACTTGATAATAGCAAGAGAGTCAATAGGCTTTTTCAGCAAAGAAGATTAATCTACATTCGTTGAGGATAACTCAGACCCCACGAGGGAGTCTTTTTTAAAGGAATGTTTGCTAGAAAAATTATTGGGAAAAGCCCTGTTTTGCAGATGTTCAAAATGCATGACGGCCCAAATAAAGGCTACGGTGGTGGGGGCTAGGAGTACCCAGCTGCCCCACGCGCCAAACCACTCTGTTAAGTAAACAAGCCCAAAAGAGGTGATGATATATACCACTGCACGGGCTGCTGCATATATAAAACTTACGTAAGTAAAACGTTTAAATACAGGAAAATGTTCCATAAAATTGGCCACCGCCGGCGTGCCTGTTAGGACGAAAAAAGAAGAAAATGCTTGTAACCAAAAGAAGGTGGTTGCGCTTATACTATTTTGCATCATAAAAGGAAATACAATAACAAAAGGGAGAAATATCCAGGCTCTTATTCTAAGGATTTTTAGAGGACATATTTTAAAAGCTAAAAAAGTAGAGAGAAAATAAGCTACTACTTGAAAAACGGCCATAATAAAATTCTGATGAATAACTTGTTCAGCTGAATAATGAAAGATGTCTTTTAAAATATTAGAACAGTGCATAAAGGTAAAATAAAAACCTACCGCATAAGCGCACTCTGTAATAAAAAAAGCAATCGACGTTTTAACAGAAAATTTTTCCTTCCAGGCCCTATTGGTTTTCTTGAGTACTTCCGCTGCTTTTCCTAGGCCGTCTTCATTGGCTTCTTCAATGGCCTTTTTCATACGGCGTTTCATGTCAGCGAATTCTGGGGTTTCTCGTAAACGCGTGCGGGCAACTGATCCCACAAGGGCGATGGTGGCCCCAATCCAGAAGGCAACCCGCCAATTAAAACTATAAGAAGTTACTAACGTAGCAACTAACAAGGCAGCCATTGCCCCCACGCGAGAGGTGCAGCCGATAAGAGCAACCAAAGGATACCGAAGGGGTGGTTTGGTGATTTCCATAATATAAATAGAGGCGCCCACAATTTCACCCATGGATGAAAGGCCTTGTAAAATGCGGCAAATGGTCATGATCCATGCAGCTGAAATTCCTATTTGAGCGTAGGTAGGCAAATTCGCCATAACCAAGCAAGACAATGCCATGGTTGTCGTGGTGATAATGACGGTTGTTTTTCGACCAATATTGTCCCCAATATAGCCGAATAAAAGCGCGCCAAAGGGCCTTAGGACATAGGTGGAGCAAAAGGTGAAGGCTGTTAAAAGGGCTGCTGTATGGGCATCCGTTTTAGGGAAAAATAACTCATTGAGTAAAACTGCCATATGAACATAGAGCATAAGGTCAAAATACTCTAAAAAGGTGCCTATTTGGAGTAATCCAATGGCTTCTCGTTGATCGCGTCTTAATGATGGAAACATTTTTCTGTCCTCCCTGCTTAAGCTTCAATTTTATTTTCGGGAGCACCATACCATAAAAAAAATTATTTTACCACGATGAAAAAAAATGATTTTTTCAACTATTGACATTTATTCCCCCTGAGACATAATTGGGGCCAGGGAGTAAAGCGAATGGAACAAAACATGAAAAATTTTACAAAAACAGGAGTATTAACGTGGCTTTTTTGTGCAATTTTTACCGCCTATAATCTGAAGGCAGCTGTTACGAGTGCCGATGAGGTGATTGAGAAAATGCTTCCTCACATGTTAGTAGTAGGGTTTTCTGGGAGTCAAGATCACTTTCCTGCGGATATGCGGAAGCTATTAGAAGAAGGGAAAGTGGGAAACATCATCATTTTTACCCGTAATATTGATCCTGATTTTAAAAGCAGAAAAGCTTATGAAGTCACACCGCCTGCCAACCCAGAAATGTTGCGCGCAAAATTTAAAGATTTTATGGGCCTTGTAAAACAGCTTATTCCTGAGGGCTTTATATGTATGGATATGGAAGGGGGGTATGTTCAACGTTTTCTAGCAGAATTAGGGTATCCTCAATTTCCTTCGGCAGCTGCTTTGGGAAAAGAGTATAGAAAAGATAATGTTGGGGGCTTACAGATAGCTACTGAGGCCTATACGCAAATGGCGACGCTTTTAAAAGACCATCATGTTAACTTCAACTTAGGCCCTGTTTTAGATTTAACCCCTGAAGGATATGATTGCCCTGTTATCAGTAAATTAGAACGCTCTTATGATACCGAGCCTGAAATAGTCGCCAAGCTAGCAGAAACATTTGTAAAGGCTCATAAAGAAAAAGGTATTGTAACTTGTGCTAAACATATGCCAG
>JBMDXI010000026.1:0-6006 GCA_048595075.1 Alphaproteobacteria bacterium | reverse complement strand
TGACAGGTATTTTCGTTGCCCTTTCTATGACATCAGGGGGCGGTGCCTGGGACAATGCTAAAAAATATATTGAAGATGGTCATCACGGAGGCAAAAATTCTGATGCACATCGTGCTGCTGTAACAGGGGATACTGTTGGTGACCCTTACAAAGACACCGCGGGACCTGCTATTAACCCCATGATAAAGATTATCAATATCGTGGCTTTGTTAATGCTCGCTATTCTATCACGCTGTTAATCGAATTTTAAGCTGTACCAGATTCAGAGAAGTGTATTCATCTCTGGATTTGGTATGGCCCAGCCCTCATAAATAGGTATATATAGCTAATCGATTATAAAGCGAATACATCAAAATTCATCGCTGATGTATGTGGCGTCCTGTGTGTGCTACCCAATTTCTGATCCTCATTTTAAACTTTCTCATCTATAGTTTTTTCATTCTTCCCCTCCTTTTATGGGGGAGGAACATTGCATTTAAGCTCGTCTTCCTATAAGGTCAAATTATGACTTTTGTGTTAGGTTTATTCATTCATAGCTGGAAACTTATAAAAGGATTACGTCGAAATTCGTCGCTGGTGTGCGTCAGCACACGTTCGCTCCGAATTTCTCGTCCTCATTTTAAATTTTCTCAGCTATATTGGGTTATTTTATTTCCTCTCATTTCTTTTGCGGAAGAAGTGTCTCCTCCATCTTCTGCCAAACCAAAAGTTTCTTATACGTATGATACCCTGGATGAAGACCCTTTAGAGAAAATTAATCGCCCTATTTTTGAATTCAACCGTGTGGTGGATGGTATTCTTTTTGATCCTGTGGCTGTTATGTACAAAGGGGCCCTTCCGATCGTCGTGCAAGAAAGAATTTCTAATTTCTTAAACAATATGGCTGAGCCCTTAACCTTTACAAATGATTGTTTGCAAGCAAAAGGAAATCGGGCTTTAGAAAGTTTTTGTCGGTTCTTTTTGAATACAGTCTTTGGTTTGTTTGGGCTTTTTGATGTGGCTGATAAAATGGGATTACCTCTTCATAAAGAAGATTTTAACACCACTCTAAAGTATTGGGGTGTGCCGCAGGGGCCCTATATTGTCTTGCCTATTTTAGGTCCGGCATCGCCCCGCTTTATTGTGGGATTAACGGCTGATTACTTTGTGGATCCGTTTAACTATTACTTCACTCAAAATGATGAAGCCGGATTGGCTTATAGCCGTACGGGTGTACTGTTTATCAAAGCGCGAGCTGCTATTGTGGATGATATTCGTAATTTCCGTGAAACATCTCTTGACTTTTATGCTGCAATGCGTAGCTTCTATAAACAGTATATGAACGTAGACCGGCAAGGGGATGTCATAACATACTCTAGCCCTTCTTTAGAGGAGTTTATGCTTGGTGATGAATAAAATGATAAGACGTATTGGTTTAGTAGCAACATGTGTAGTTTTTGCAGCTATTGTGTATGGAGATCCTAAAAAACCGGATCCTAAGAAAACCCCCGCAAGTGCTTCGACAAAAGAAGAATCAGCTAAAAAGCCTGCTGAAAAAAAAGATCAGCCTGCAAAAACTGTGGCAACAGTGAAACAAACTACTACTGTTAAAGAGACTACTTCCTCATCTAAATCTGTAGAAAAAAGAGGACAAGAAGCTGAAAACTTTATCCAAGAATTAGGGGATAAAGCTATTAAAAATTTAACAGGTAAAGAATTAAGCCGGGAAGAACGCAACAAGAAATTCGAAGGAATGTTTGTAAAGGCCTTTGACTATGAAAAAATTGCCAAGTTTGTGCTGGGACGTAACCGCCGTGATGCAAAACCTGATGAAATGCAGGAATATATTCCGCTTTTTAAATCAACTATTGTGAGTACCTATGCAGCTCGTTTCGGGGAATATCAACAGGAAAAGTTTAAAGTACATGCTAATCGCATCGTCAATAAAGATGTGGACACTATTATTGTAAGCAGCCAAATCATTCGTCCTGATGGATCAAAAATTGCGATCGAATGGCATTTGTATGAAGACAAAAATAAAGAACTTAAAATTTTTGATGTGGTGGTAGAGGGAGTAAGTATGGCTCTCACTCAACGTTCTGAGTTTAATGCTATTTTGCAACGTGAAGGTAGTTTGCGGGGCTTAAATAACGTGCTAAAGAATCGCCAAAAATAAACTGCCTTTCTCAAAAAGAGTTTTAAAACCTTCCTCTTGTAAAAGGTGTGATGAGCCCCTATATTAAAGAAGAAAATAGGAACAAAATATGGCATTCGGAAAATTTTTAGACCCTAAAAATGATTTGGCCTTTAAACGTATTTTTGGTACGGAAAGGAATAAGCCTATCCTTATCCATTTTCTCAATGACATTTTTGCCAGGGGCACCAATCCTATTGAAGAAGTAACCTTTCTAAAGCCTGTTCAAGACCCTGTGATTGCGGCTGAAAGATCCAGCATTGTGGATGTGCTGTGCAGAGACAATCATGGCAATCACTTCATTGTGGAAATGCAGGTGGTGAATAAAAAGGGTTTTGAAAAGCGCGCTCAATACTATGCTGCTAAAGCTTATATTGAACAGCGAGACAAGGGGATTGACTACACTGACCTGAAAGAAGTAACGTTTTTGGGCATTACAGACTTCCCATTGTTTGAAGACTCTCCAGAGTACCTATCTCACCATCATCTGCTCAATACGAAAACTTATAAGAGGCATTTGAAGGACTTCTCTTTTTCCTTTTTGGAGCTTCCTAAATTTATGAAAGAAAAAGACCATCTTATCACTATGGTGGAAAAATGGGCTTACTTTTTTAAACATGCAGTTGACACAACGGAACAAGATATTAACCAAATCATTGGGGAAGACTTGATCATGAAAAAAGCTTACGAGGAGCTTAATCGGTTTTCATGGACGAAAGAAGCGCTTAGAGACTACGATAGTGTTGATCTTAAGCGCTCAGGCGATAAATCCATGGCCTCGGGGTACTTTGAGGATGGTATAAAGAGGGGGATGGAAATGGGCAAGAAAGAAGGAAAATTAGAGATTGCTTACACCATGCTAAAAAATGGTTTGGATATAAAAATGATTATGGAAATAACTAAACTCAGTCAGCAAGAAATAGAGACCATGAAAAAATAACTTCGCTTTTTTGTTATTTTTGGGAAGACGAATTATAAAAAAGGAAAAATGAGTGTTTAAATCTGTCGCTGCAGTAGGAAGTTTAACATTTGTAAGCCGCATTTTTGGGTACATCCGCGATGTGCTCATAGGGTCTATTTTCGGGGATAGCGGTATTTCCGACGTTTTCTTTCAAGCCTTTCGGTTACCCAATATTTTCCGAAGCCTCTTTGCAGAGGGGGCACTTAATTCTGCATTTATCCCTATTTTTTCCAAAATTCATCGACATGAAGGAAAAGCGGCATCCTTAGAATTTGCCCAAAATGTTTTTACTTTTTTAGCTATTTTACTCACGGGTCTTATTCTTCTTTTTGAAATGGGAATGCCGTGGGTTATAAAAATATTAGCCCCTGGTTTTATTTCTGATCCTGCAAAATTTCAACTAGCCGTCGAATTTGGTCATATTGTTTTTCCTTATATCTTGTTCATTTCTCTTGCTGCTTTGGGGGCAGGTGTTTTAAATTCCCTCAATCAATTTGCTGCAGCAACAGCGGCTCCTATTTTATTAAATCTTTTATGTATCTTGGCATTGATTCTTTTTTCATCGCGGACAGTAGAAGCAGGTTATGCCCTTAGCTGGGCCTGCACAGTGGCAGGTATGGCACAACTGTTATGGGTGATGCTCGCGTGCCGACGAATAAATATGCCCTTGCGATTTTGTAAAATAAAACTAACGCCTGATTTTAAGGCTCTCGTGAAGCGGATGGGTCCAGGCATTGCCAGTTCAGGGGTTTATCAAATTAACTTAGTTGTTTCTACTATGATTGCCTCCTACGTACCATTAGCCGTATCCTATTTGGGCTGGGCGGATCGTATTAATCAATTTCCCCTCAGTATTATTGGGATTGCTATTGGTACAGTTTTGCTTCCCCTCTTGACACGCCAATTAGCTGCTGGAAAATTTGAGAAGGCTTTGTATGTGCAGAACCGTGTTTTGCAATTTAGCTGCACCCTTACTTTTCCAGCAGCCGTTGCTTTTTATGTGATTGCACTCCCTATTGTTATTACCTTATTCCAGCATGGACGCTTTACATTCTATATGTCCCAAGAAGTTGGGCGTACTTTATCTCTTTATTCACTGGCATTACCTGCCAATGTAATGGTTAAAATTTTTGCCACAAGTTTTTTTTCGCGGGGTAATACAGAAACGCCCATGAAAGTAGCTATTCTTTCAATCATTGTTAACTTGATTGGAACCATTATTTTATTTCGTTTTATGAGCTATTACGGAATCGCTTGGGCGGCTGTTATTTCATCATGGGTTAATAGCTTGACGTTAGGAGGCCTTTTATATAAAAAATCCTTCTTTATTCCTGATACCTCCTTACGACAACGGTTGCCCCGCATCTTGCTTTCCTCAATCCTCATGGGAATTAGTTTGAATTATTTCCTTACCTATGCTTTGCCCTTTATGGGTAAAAGACCCCTGATAGATGTGTCTATTTTAATAGGGCTTATTCTAGCCGGAGCGATCATTTATCTTTTTTTGGTTGTGCTGTTGAAAGGTTTCGTTTATCAAGAATTTAAAGAAGAGCTCAAAACAACTTCCGAGGATGAGCTTATGGAAGAAATTATAAAAGCAGATAAATAAATGAAACGTATTCTTTCTGGCATTCAGCCTACCGGCAACTTACATCTAGGCAATTACCTAGGAGCCCTTAGAAATTGGGTAAAATTACAGCATGTAGCCGAATCATTTTTCTGCATTGTCGATTTACATGCCATTACTGTTCCCCAAAACCCCCTTTTATTACGCCAACAAAACATGCAGGTAGCGGCCCTTTATGTGGCGGCAGGTATTGATCCCCATAAAAGTACAGTTTTTATTCAAAGTGATGTTCCTGCCCATGCAGAGCTCATGTGGCTTTTAGGGTGCCATACCCCGTTAGGATGGCTTAATCGGATGACCCAATATAAAGATAAAACCAGCAGCGATAAGCAGCGGGAGCGATTGGGCCTTTATGCTTACCCTGTGCTGATGGCTGCAGACATTCTCCTCTATGATGCCTCTCATGTTCCTGTAGGAGAAGATCAGAAGCAGCACCTTGAATTAACGCGTGACCTAGCGATTTCCTTAAATCAAAAGTTTCATCAAGATTTATTTGTGGTACCAGAACCCTATATTATGGGATATGCAACAAGGGTAATGAGCTTAAAAGATGGAACAAAAAAAATGAGCAAGTCTGATCCTGCAGATGGATCGCGCATTCATTTATTAGATGAGCCAGAAATTATTCGCGCTAAAATCAAAAAAGCTAAAACAGATTCGCTTCCTTTTCCCAGCGCGCCCGAAGAACTGGTAGGACGCCCTGATATTGAAAATCTCATTAATATTTATGCGGCTTTAACGTTGCTACCTATAGAGAAAGTATTTCAAGAGTTTGGAGGGGGTAACTTTTCTGGATTTAAAGAAAAGTTGGCGGAAGCCTGCATAGCAGAACTATCTCCCCTTCAAGCTAAATATAACGAGCTCATGCATAATCCTCTTTATCTTAAAGATATTTTACATCAGGGGGCTGAAAGGGCTACAAAAGCTGCTAATACAACTCTCTATAAGGTAAAAGATGCCTTAGGGTTAGGGACAACATTGTAGGGGATTATATCAAAACCATCGAGCAAATCGATCTTGCTGAAAGAATCGAGAGAATTGAAAAAATGATGAAAGGGAAAATAGATGGAGTTTTTGCTATAATTGGACTTTCATGAAATCCTATGCCATAGTCAATCCCATATAAAAGTAGTATAGTAATGGAAGTCAGGAAAAAAGAAAAAAAGGAGAGCCATGGCATACTCAAGAGACTTCCGAGAAAAAGTGTTAAAAGTAAAAAAAGAGGAAGGAATAGGGTTCAAAAAA
>JBMDXI010000025.1:0-4125 GCA_048595075.1 Alphaproteobacteria bacterium | reverse complement strand
AATAAGTTCCTTGAACTCCAGCATAAGCTCCTTCAAATTTTGCTTGAGCTGACAAAGAAGTAAGAGCAGCTAAAGCAGATGTTAATAATAATTTTTTCATTATAATTCTCCGTTGTTTAATATAATTTTATTTAATTGAATTGTGCTGTGTGTTGCAAATAAATAATGCAATAAAAAACACAAAACTACACATGTGTTGCAAATATGCAACTGACTCGCCCTGTCCTTCTTAGTCATAGCTGAAAAAATTTAAAATGAGGACGAGAAATGAGGAGTGAACGCGTAGTCAACCTACGCCAGCGACGAATTTTGATGTAATATTTTTATAATTTTCCAGCTATAAAAAGAGAAATGGTGCCGTCGAAGGGAATTGAACCCTCGACCCCACCCTTACCAAGGGTGTGCTCTACCACTGAGCCACGACGGCTAGAAAATTGCTCTCACCATGCCATAGAAAAGGGAAGTCAGCAAGATATTCAATGTAAAATCATTACAGGGGATGCGCTCCATAGAGAACTTTAGCCAATAAAATCATCTGTTCCACTGATAAGCTTTCAGGGCGTTGGTGAGGGTCAAACCCGTGCTGCTTTAGCAGCCCTTCTATATTATCAACATCTAACTTACGTAATGATACGCGCAACATTTTACGTCGCTGCTGAAAAAGAATCCCCATTATTTTTTCCAAATAGCTTAATTCTTCAGCAGAAATAAATTGTTCCTTAGGCACAAGCCGCACAACAGCCGACATAACTTTAGGAGGCGGAACAAATGCGCCAGGAGGCACATCAAATAATAAAGTCGTATAACATTTTACCTGACATAAAATTGATAGTCCTCCATAAGCTTTGGTTTGCGGCACTGCACAGATACGATCCACAACCTCTTTTTGCAGCATTAAAACCATAGAGTCCACTTTTTCTATCTCTTTCAACCAGTTTAAAATCAAAGCAGTACCAATGTTATAAGGAAGGTTGGCAATAATCTTTAAACGAGACTGGGGAAATTCTTTTAAGGATACGGTGAGGGCATCTTTCATCATAAGGTGGAAGCGATCGGGATAAAAAGCTTCTAAAGATTTTAAGTGAGGGTAAAATTGGGAATCGATCTCAACGGAATAAAGTTTCTGAATAGGAGTTTCTAATAAAGCTTTCGTCAAAATCCCGGGGCCTGGGCCAATTTCTACAACTGTATCGTTACTTGTTAGATTGGCCGCTTGAATGATCTGACAAACAATTTCTTGATCTTTTAAAAAATGTTGCCCAAATCTTTTTTTCGCAATGAGCTTAGACACGAATATCGATCGCTGCCATACGTCTTAAATCTCTTAATTTTTGTTGAGAAATAGCCTCAAAACGTTGTCCAGAAATTTGGTCTAATGTTTGCTCTTTCGTCATGGATTCAGGGTGCAAATGACCTTTCTGGCAAATCATAAAGAAGACAAGTGTCTTTTCATTTAAGATACCAGAACTAGGCTCATTAACCATTAAGTTTGATAAAACAGCTTGAAGGTCAGGCGATAAATCTGCCAAGCGCACATTTTTATAAATATTAGTGCTTGAATTTTCAATTTGATCAGCTAACTGGTCAAAGTCTTGACAGTTTTTAACCATTTTCACCAAGTCTTCAAGCCGCTTTTTCTCAGTTTCTAATTTAGCAGGGTCTTTTAAAATCTCCTCTGGAATTTTTACTTCTAACTGACGCGCTGTTAAAACCTCTTCCATTTGATCAAAATTAATTTTGTCCCTTAAAAATAAAATCTGATAACCATCTTCTGTGCGAATAATAGGGGTAACATTGTTGAGAGGCGTATTCTTCAACAACTCAACAACTTGCTCATCTAATTGGTCTTCAGCGATCCACCCAATATCACCGCCCCGAATGGCTGATGGAGCCTCAGAAAATTCCTGAGCAACCATTATGAAGGGCTTGCGGGCCTTCAACGCCTCAAAAGCAGCATTCATTTTAGCAAGGGCCGTTTCTTCCTCTGCTGGATTGTCCACAAAAGCTACAATTTCAGCCAACTGATACTGGGGTGTTTTTTTAGAAAGTTTGCGAATGGTATCTTGAACATCCATCTTACTTACACGAAAGACATCCCGATAGCTACCACCGATAAGATTATTCCATGCAATTTGAGCCCAAATTTTTTCCCGTAAGGTTTGAAGGGGAACTTTATCCTGTGCTAACTTTAATTTCAGGCCGCCCGGGGCAAGATTATTCTGTTTTTCTATATTTCTAAGCGCTTCATCTATTTCCTGTTCGGTCACTACAAGACCACTTTTTTTACATATATGAATTTGAAGACGTTCATCAATAAGCTGTTTTAGCACTAAAGATTGGATGTTTTTGTATTCAGTCGACCCAACGGGAATTGATCTTATTTTCCCTCCTGTTACCAATAGCAGCCGATCCTCTAAATCAGTTGTACTAATAATTTCATCATTTACAACAGCTGCAATTTCTATCTTTTTCCCCCCCGATTTTCGGAGAGATTTTACATGAAGATGAACAGGCGCAGGCGCTTTAGTTTTAACGGGGGAGGTTAAGCTGATAGGTGCTGCAGGTTCTTCCTCGGTAATTAATTGCTGAAAAGGAGGTATTTCTAAAGAGGGAGCCGCTGTACAAACAGGAACCCCGCTTCTTACGAAATAACTTACACACAGTAAAATTAAAAAAAGTTTATAATATGCTCTCATAGTCTCTTGGAAAAAAGCCTTAAACACGCTACAAGTATATCTATATTGAACCCGTGACCTGAAGTCAAACATTTAAAAATAAATACTGATAGTATAAATGAAAAAATTTTCTAGTTATATCTTTAAACAGCTTTCTTTTACCTCTTTTATGATTGCTATGGTATTAACAGGCACATTGTGGATTGTACAGTCTTTAAAATTTTTTGACTTGGTCCTTAAGTCCCAGGAATCCTTTTATTCTTTCTTTTTACTTATGCTCTTTGCCTTACCCGATCTGCTCGTACTCATCGTTCCATTAGCATGCTTTATGTCTGTGATATTTGTGTACTATCGCCTCAATAGTGATCGAGAACTGATCGTATTATCAGCCTGTGGGGTTTCACCTTGGCGTTTGGCTTCCCCTGCCTTAAAATTTGGCCTGGCTGCAACGGTATGCATTTATGCGATTAACATTTCTATTCTGCCGTGGTCTTTTCAAAAGATGAGAGATGTAGAATATCAATTAAAACGAGCTCTTCCAGGTATTTTATTACAAGAAAAAGTATTTAATACTTTTAATGATATTACTATTTATGTTCATGAAAAAAAGGGACAAGATTTAAAAGGAATATTAGCTTATATTCAGAAAAATAATGAAACTCCTTTAACCTTTCTTGCAAAAGAAGGAAAATTAGTATTAGTAGATCAGCAACCTAAAATTGTCATGGTTGACGGAAGTCGCCAAGAATTTAACGCGCAGACAAATGCTTTATCTGTTTTGTATTTTGATCAAACCGTTGTATCCCTGTTTGAAGGGCAATTAACCCAAGCAGCGCGCCCGAAAAAACCTTATGAACTGGGGTTATTTGAATTACTCAATCCAGAATTTGTCGTTAAATTTGCCCATAAGCAACGTTTATATGCCGAAGGGTATCAACGGTTACTGACGCCCTGGTATTCTTTTGTGTTTATTTTGATTGCCCTTACTTTTCTTCTTTTAACACCTTTCCGTCGAAAAGCCCAAGTCAGCATCATTATTAAAAGTATTTGTGGAGCTTTGGCTTTACAAGTAACCTGTGTTTCTTTAATAAATATAGGAGCTCATCATTGGGAAGCTATCGGAGGAGCTTTTATACTTATTATATCCACCATCAGCATATGCTTATGGTATTTAAGAGAAAAGAAATCATGAAATCCTATGTCTTTTTCAGATATTTATTAAGATTATTCGCTCTATGGCTGGGGGTGATCGCTTTTCTGTTTTCTTTTATTATTGTCCTTTTTAATACCATTGAACTCTTAAGACGATCCCATAACTATGCATCTATTACCATTGGTAAAATACTTCCCATTAGCTTGATGGAACTACCCAGCCTCCTTGATCAGTTGACTCCCTTTATATTTCTATTTGCTACCATGTTTGTTTTATGGAATTTAAGTCGCCGTTCCG
>JBMDXI010000024.1:0-4947 GCA_048595075.1 Alphaproteobacteria bacterium | reverse complement strand
TAATTACACTAAAATTCTAAAAAATATTTAAATAAATGTTAAATACAGTATTGAAATTAAGTTTTATCTGTAATATACACCCCTTAATTTGATTTTAATTGTTATTATTTTGGGGATACTATTATGAAATATTATTTATATTTATTGTTTTTTGTTTTGTTAAATATTGATTCTTTTGGGGCCAGTAGAGAATATTCTGAACCACAAGGAGATGATTATTCTGCACCACAAGGAGCCGAGCAAGCACGTTTCTCTCAGATACCCTACGATCTAAGCCAGGGGGCTCGAGTCTCTGGAATGCCTCGAAACAAGCAAAGTAAGGGTGGTTCTTCTCATTCGACAATAAAAGTATCTGACTCACGGCGAGACCATAGAAATAATTGCTCTCCGTATCCTTTAAAATTTTTATTAGACATGCCCTCTCCTTCTCCTCTCAATAAAAATAAATCAGAAAAAATTGGTCTTAACCATCGCCCCCCGTCAGAGACAGAAGAAACACATATGCCTATAAAGCTCTTTCTCAACACTTCCAATTCCGCACAAGCAACAGACATAGAAGAATTAACCAAAGCCTTTGAAGAAGATGAGCGTACACATAAGGGGTGTGCAGATTTAGACCTGAGCCCTTTAAAAACCCATAAGCCCGCGCCACAAGCTGAACAGGGATTTTCTCCTGAAGAAATAGCCGAATTATCAGCTGCTTATATTCAAGATGGAAAGTGGAAAGATGGAGAGTGGAAAAAAGAAAAAGAAAATAAAAGCCAAAAGAAATTAGCTCAAGGCCCCTTGACTCCTTCTAAAATTAAGATTTCTTTAGCAGATATAGAAAATGTTTATGAAAACTCGCCCACAGGATTGAAACAAGCTTTACAATTACTTTCTGTACAAAAAATAAACCTTGGCAAAAAACGTGGCACGCTACCAAAGGGTAATATTCGGAAACAGCTTTTTCCCTAAATTTCTGTGAATTTTTTTAGATAACGATTTATCCTGTTGATATGCTACCATAGTTTGTGGTACCAAATACGAACAAGTAGAGAGGGCACATGACAACATCATCATCTGAAAAATCAAAAGCGCTGGAAGCCGCTTTAAAACATATTGAAAGGGCCTTTGGAAAAGGATCCATTATGAAACTGGGCGAAGGAGCTCAAGGGGAAGGAATTGAAGCCATCTCTACAGGATCATTGGGCCTTGACATCGCTTTAGGAATAGGGGGGCTCCCCAAAGGGCGCATTATAGAAATTTATGGCCCAGAAAGCTCCGGGAAAACCACTTTGTCTTTACATGTCGCTGCTGAATGTCAAAAGCAAGGGGGAACATGCGCCTTTATTGACGCTGAACATGCTCTCGATCCTATTTATGCCCGCAAGCTAGGGGTAAATACTAACGATTTAATTATTTCTCAACCCGATACAGGGGAGCAATCGCTTGAAATCGCTGATACCCTTGTAAGGTCAGGAGCCATCGATCTATTAATTATTGATAGCGTTGCTGCCCTTGTCCCCAAGGCTGAGTTAGAGGGCGAAATGGGCGATTCCCACATGGGTCTTCAAGCACGCTTAATGAGCCAGGCTTTGCGTAAATTGACAGCCTCTATTTCGCGGTCAAAATCGATGGTTATTTTCATCAACCAAATTCGCCAAAAAATTGGCGTCATGTTTGGAAATCCTGAAACCACAACCGGAGGAAATGCTTTAAAATTCTATGCTTCTGTCCGTTTGGACATCCGCCGCATTGGCGCCATTAAGGATAAAGAAGAAGTGGTGGGCAACCAAACACGTGTAAAAGTGGTGAAGAATAAAGTCTCTCCGCCATTCAAAGTCGTTGAATTTGATATTATGTACGGGGAAGGTATTTCTAAAACAGGAGAACTTATTGATCTGGGGGTAAAAGCAGGCATTGTTGAAAAAGCAGGGGCCTGGTATTCTTGGAATGGTAAGCAATTAGGCCAAGGAAAAGAAGCCACCCGTCGCTTTTTAAAAGAAAACCCAGAGGCTATGGAAAAGCTAGAAAAAGAAATTCGTTCCAACGAAACAGCCGTGGTACAAGCTCTTGAATCGGGCGTTGCTGCTGACGTAGATTAAACATTTCCATAAAGCAGTAGGCCTAAATCCTAGAGCAGTTCTTGTTGGGTTGCTTGACTACCTAAAGACTCCATTATAAAGTTTAAAAAGAAAAGATATGGAGGGTTTATAAGAAAAATCTTCCATACTACAGGGTAGAAGGGCGGAAGACGTTTCTTCCCTTCATTCAATATCTAACAAGGAGAACGATCATGAAAAAATCAGTATCTAAAATTTTTATATATAGCTTAATGGCCTTTACTTATGCGGGCGCCGTATGGGCAAGTCCAGCATCGCAAGAGGAAGAAAAACAAAAAAACACAGAACAAACTTCTAATAATCCGCCCCAAGATCCTTCGAATGTGCCCGACAAAGTAAAAAAAGAAACCAACAGAGCTGTGGATGACATCCGAGACGGCGCTGATAAATTGGGTAAAGGAATTGAAAAAGCTTTGAGCAAAGATAAAAAGTAAAGAACAGAAAATAACGATTGAAGAAAGAGGGAGATAGGAGGTAAAGTTCCTGCTCCCTCTCTTTTTTAGAATGAATTCAGTTATATAGCTAAAACAATTTAAAGTGAGTATAAAATATAGAGTTCAATTACCCCGTAGTGATTCCCCCGTGCTCGACACGGGGGTCTATAACCCTATAGCTACAGCCATGTTGCTGATTATTTAATGGACTCTCGGGTCGGAGCCCGAGAGAATCACGAGGGGGGTTCTTATACTCACTTTAAATTGATTCAGTTATATTCCTTTTTCTAAAAAAATTAAAAAAGACCCCTTCCCCTTACCAATTTAAGATTGTATCTAATATTAACGAGGCGCGTAGTTTAGAGCTACTCGTTTTTAATATAATAAGTCTATTAGAAAGCTATAAAAAAATTATGACTAAAACATCCCTGCTAGCTTTGAGTTTAGCAAGCTTCCTTTCATTGGCCGGACAGGCCGCCCAAATTGAAGACCCTCTTCCTCGAAGAAACCACCCTCTAGCATACCAAAGAAATGATGTTGGAACATTGATTCTTGAATTTTATCTAACCTCCCCTGATATCCAGGCAGAAATAAATAATTTACAATCGGACCTCACCTGGGCAGTAGCGGAAATAAGATCAAAAAGTACAGTATCCACAAGAAGTTTAGGAAAGAGAGAAGAAGAAACTACCTTTCTTGATCAGTTCGCCACCCAATTGAGAGAAGATCGAGACCAAGGTAAGCTCCCCTCAGTTAATTCACCCTTCTATAAGCTGTATATTAATGAAATTTTGGTCAAACTGATTCATGACTTTGATGCACCGTAGGGCTAATAAAGTGTTATAGCTGAGAAAGTAAAATGAGGGCAGAAATTCAGAACGAAAGCGTTATGAGACAGTCTATGCCAGCGATGAATGCCACATAATAAGATTATAAAGAATCAGCCCATTAAAATGAACAAGATCTTGAAAAACTCCAAAAAGGTTCTTATATAAATTAGGAAATTTGTTGTGGGAGTTAATTCATGAGAGTTCTTTACCTTGTAGTGTTAAGTTGGATATCTGTCGCTAACAGTGCTGTAGAGTATATCAAGTCAGATTTTGCATTGTCTACTTCATGTGCTGGTATTGATTTTTATCATGCACAAACATCGAATTCACTTCAAAAATATGCAGCAGCCGTCATCTATGGGAAAGAAGATCATTTGGGCGAGTTACCTTTAAGGCCTAAAGACAATTTTTTCTATTTATGTACGCACGATGAGGGTAACTATATAGGACTTTCAGACAGGTTTGCACAAATAAAAGAGGCGTTTTTATCTACATCGATGATTATACCAGAGCCAGAGCCTTGTGAGCTTTCTTCCATGTCCACCTTACTCACAAAAATACAAGAGAGTGATAATATCTACATTACTTTTGGAGCTGGCATATCTCAAGGGTACGTGCCCACTTTATTGGAAGTGTTTAATGCTTTGGGAGTAGAAAAGGTGACTTCCAATGACAAAGTTACAAGCTCAAGCTTTATTTCTTTTGTAAATAGACTATTTGGAGAAGAAAGAGAGAGAATTTTTGAAACACTGCGTTTTACATGGGATAAAAAAGTAATGGGCTGCGAAGTTGATTCAACACCTGCTCATCAGGGCCTCAAAAAGCTGATCGACAACTTGACTCAAAAAGGAAAGACTGTTCGTGTGTATACAGATAACGTAGACGCTATTCATGACAAGCTAAACATTACTTTATCCGAACAAAAGCATGAAGGGGGTAATACTATTATTTTATATCCTCCACTAGAGGAGCTTAGAGATAAGAAAACTGTTGTTTTAGTATGCGGTCAATCTTTTGATTTTCATGGAGTACTGAGCACAATTTATGCAAGACAACACTCTCCTGAGAAAATTTCTTTCTTCTCCTTAAATGTGGATCCTCGTTCTATTATTATCTACGAAGGATTAGATGTGGATAATTTGAGAAATGAAGAAAATGCTTATCTTTTGGATTTCAACCCACAAAGTCTTCCCATGCAATTGATTCAAGGTTCTTTGCATAATATACTTCCTGATCTTTATAACCAATTCTCCAAACTTCCATTCCCCAGCTCTAGTGGCGTTCAGCGTGTGAAATCGAGGAGAACGGGTTGCTTTCCATGGCTAAATTTCTTCGGGAAAAAGACTCGACGAAACGTCATTGCACCACATCCCTAAGAACTTAAAGCAATCAAGCTTTCGTGACCTGCCACAAAAACCATATATATAGCTGGAAAATTATATGGCACTGTTAACAAAGTAGGTTAAGAACTTTCATGGAAGCAAGGGCGAAGAAAGAGAAGAAAGTAATGTCGAGTTTATCAAAGCGCAGAGCTAAACGTTTGTTTTCTTTGATGTGGGCAAAGAATCTCTCAACGGC